>CAJWKQ010000278.1 GCA_913041895.1 uncultured Verrucomicrobiales bacterium | reverse complement strand
TTATCACGTCACCGTGGTACCATTTTATTTCGTTTTTTTTATCAAGTGTCTTGGCGTAGGCGATCATTCCGGCGTTGAAGTCTATTGCAGATACAGAACCCTCGTTGCCAATAATCTGCTTTGCGTATCGTGCTGCTGCGCCACTTCCACAGCCTACATCAAGTAATCGGGACCCTTTCTTTGTTCCCGCAAGATCTATCATCGACTCTGACCAGGGCCCAAAGATGGTTGGCACTAAAAACTTTTCAAATGCTTCGGCAGCAGATGTGTCCACTTCACCGCTATTAGAATTGGTAACCATATAAAATCTCTACCGATTTAAGATATTATGCGTAATAATAAACAAAATACCCCAATGATATTATTAGTGTGAGTCATTATTACCCAAATCTCTACGCCGCTTTCTTTGTGGTTTTTCTATCCAGTAGCCCAGCCCGCTTCAAAACCCCATTTAGGCGTTTTTCAAGCTCCTTGGATGCTGGCATCATGGGAAGACGGTGTTCATTCTTCGGCATGATACCCAATTTCTTCATCATGTATTTCATGGGTGTTGGGTTCGTGTCAAAAAATACTGCTTGGTTAATCTCGAAAAGGTCATAATGAATTTTTTGTGCGGCCTTCATATTTCCTTTCCATACCTGTTCGCACATGCGGGCGAGTTGCCTCGGCATTAAGTTGCCGACCGCATTCATAAGGCCGCAGGCACCAACCGTCATCATTGGGTAAGATAGATCCTCAAGGCCCACAAAAATACGAAAATCCTTTCCAAAGTGATCAATACATTTCGAGACGAATCCAAGGTCATCAACGGCGTGTTTCATACCGACAAAGTTGGGACAGTTTTGACTGATTTGATCAAGTGTACTTAGCGTCACGGAGACAGCGGCGCGCCCTGGGATATGGTAGATCATCCAAGGGAGTTTTGTTCTTTTACCGAGGTCACTGTAGTAAGCAATGAGCCCACTTTGAGGAGGCCGGATGTAATAGGGGGTCACTATCAATAATGCGTCAGCGCCTGCCTTGTCAGCGTGCTCCGTCAGAGCCGCGGTTTCAGCTAAGCTCTGCGAGCCTGTGGCCGCGACAATAGGAACTTTTCCACCGGCGGCTTCTATGGCAACATCGACTGTGCGGTTGCGCTCTTCAATTGTTAGTGTGGATGGTTCAGAGGTGGTGCCATTTACGAGAATTCCGTGGGAGCCATTTTTAACTTGGAACTCCACTAAGCCGGCATAAGCATCGTAATCTATCGAACCATTTTTAAAAGGTGTGATAAGTGGAGGTATGGATCCTTTCAAGAATGTTTTTGGTAAACGCATCATTGGTTTAGCTCGCCATTTTATCACGATTAGTATCAAAACCCATTTCCGCCCCAAGAACACTCCAGGGTTTCTTTAGGTCTTCTTGCCACAATAGAGATTCCATTACTATGTTCAGTGGCTGATCCTGGATTGTTAGTTCATAGATTGGATCGGTGCCGGTACTGGCATGATTATGGACACCCCAGCCCGGCGCGGTGAGCAGTAAGTCACCTGACTGCCACTCGTAAACTTTACCTTCGACAGTTGAACGTCCTTCTCCTTGAAAAATATAATTCATAGCAGCAGATACGTGGCGGTGCGGCTTATCTACAATGCCGGGTGGACGAATGGTGATTGTCGCGAAAAAGTTTGGTGTGGTGCCGTTTGTTCGACCAGTCATCGGATTCCATAAAAGATAAAGGCGCCGCCCAACGTAGTCAGAACCAAGTGCTGAAAGTTTATCGAGTTCGGCTTTGACTTTTTTCCATGGCCAATGTAGCGCATGGGATTCTACAGATTCGGGTGCTATTAAAATTTCATATGGCATAAGCCATGCACCGTCGTCTGTAAGCTCGAATGTACCGTAGGGACTTTGCCGCCGGGGATCGTCTTCAGCAATCTCGCCTTCTTTGTTTTCCTCCACTACTTGAACATCAGCCGGGGGGTCCTCTTCAACAATATGGACGTTCATCTTTTCAAGGAGCGGAGCGTTAGTATACGTCAAGCGGACCTGGATTTCATCTGTATCATTGACATGGATGTAGGTTTGCATCGATGGAAAATTAAAAACGTCGTATTGTTCAAAATCTATTCGTTTTCCACCCACGACGGAGTGTCCTCCTCCCTGAATGCAGAAATTAACCTGTGTTGAGTTGTGGCGGATGGGGCGCGTTTGCTCCCCCGGGTTAAGGACCTCTAGGATTG
>CAJWKQ010000277.1 GCA_913041895.1 uncultured Verrucomicrobiales bacterium | reverse complement strand
GTCTCCACCCAAATCATGTGCGCAATATCCTCTTCTATATAATAAAGGTCCTGCGCGTTATAGAGATCACAAAACATAAAATCATTAAGTTCCCCTTGTCCGGCATCAAAAATTCCCTTTACCGTATATTCTTCTGGTAAAATCCCAAGCGTATCGCCCTCTTCCTTAGCATCCTTCATTTCCTTTAGGTTTTGGGGTGAATAAATCAAAACCGTATCTCCCACCTCTAACTGAAAAGCACCGTCTGGCCGACCAAAGTTCCAGCCAACTACAAGCCCATTTCCTGAAAGGTCAAACTCACCCGCCATTATGGACTGGGGAACCATGCTAACCTTTTTCATTCCCCTCTCATGAACCCCTATCAAACGAGGGGCATCAAACTGCGATTCCCTTCCTTCAGGTTGTGTTTCGAGCATTACCTTGCCTGCAACAATCGGCATGGCTCCTTTGACGCCTTCCACCTTTTCCAATCGCCCAACTAAGGTAGAATAGTTTTCTATCGGACCAAACCCAACCACATTACCGAAACCATCATCAACCTTCTGTCGAATCTGTATGTCAGCTGAGAACTGAAAAAAGGTCTTTTTAAGTTGGAGATGAAATCCTGAAAACACAGAGGTAACGATGATCAAAACGGCAACCCCCAACATCACGCCTGTAACCGAAATAAAAGTAATGAACGACACCGCTGTACGCTTGGGCCTCAAATAACGAAGCGCCAAAGTAAATTCAAACGGAAGCCAACTCACGGCGAAAAATTATCATTGCATGTATTCCGAGCAAGTAAGACTGATTAACAGCAGTCAATTAGTCCACTCGGCCAGTCACCAATGAATCTACCACTGCCGGATCAGCCAGAGTACTGGTATCCCCTAAATTCCCAGTATCTCCCTCAGCAATTTTCCTCAAAATTCGGCGCATAATCTTGCCACTGCGTGTTTTTGGCAGGCCCGGAGTAAATTGAATTTTCTCAGGAGATGCATGCGGTCCGATATCAGCTCGCACCTGCTTTACTATTTCAGCAGCCAACGTGTCAGTTACCTCCTCGCCCGTTTTTAGAGTAACATAGGCATAGATAGCGTTGCCCTTGATTTCGTGATCATAACCTACCACCGCCGCCTCAGCTACCGCAGGATGCCCCCCAATAGCACCTTCAATTTCTGCTGTACCCAAATTATGACCACTAACAATAATCACATCATCTACACGCCCAGTGATCCAGTAATAACCATCAGCATCGCGCCGACAGCCATCTCCACTAAAATACTTACCTGGGAAACGGGCAAAGTATGTGTCAAAAAACCTCTGATGATCGCCATAAACAGTGCGCATCTGGCCCGGCCATGGATCGAGCATACATAAATTGCCCGACACATCATTGCCTTCAATCACCTTGCCTTCATCATCAACAAGAGCCGGCTTAACTCCAAAAAATGGAAAAGTTGCACTACCCGGCTTGGTTGGGGTCGCTCCCGGTAATGGTGAAATCAAAATCCCTCCCGTTTCAGTTTGCCACCAAGTATCAACGATTGGGCATTTTTCCTTACCAATGACTTTGTGGTACCACGTCCATTCTGGAGTTTTTATGGGCTCACCGACCGTTCCCAATAAACGTAGGCTGGATAGATCGTGCTGACTGGGCCAACCATCGCCCTCCTTCATTAAAGCTCGCAAGGCAGTAGGAGCGGTATAGAAAATATTTACCTTGTGCTTCGCCACAATCTGCCAGAAACGACCAAAGTCCGGATAATTCGGCACGCCTTCATACATCATGGTGATAGCCCGATTAGCCATCGGACCATAAACGATATAAGAATGTCCTGTCACCCAACCTATGTCAGCTGTACACCAGTAAACGTCTCCGGGGTGATAATCGAAAATATAGTGATGCGTAGTTGCCGCATAGGTAAGATATCCTCCAGTTGTATGGAGCACCCCCTTGGGTTTTCCTGTACTGCCTGAAGTGTAAAGGATGAAAAGAGGATCCTCTGAATCCATTGATTCAGCGGGACACTCTGGATCAGCCGCATCCAGCGCTTCGGACCACCAAACATCGCGCCCCTCTTTCATTTCCACTTCTGAGTCCGTACGTTTTACCACTAAAATTTTCTCCACAGAGGGAGTGCTCTTCACTGCCTCATCAGCATTAGCCTTCATGGGAATATCCAGCTTGGTTCCACGTACACCTGTATCCTGAGTAATGATCGCCTTGCATTCTGAATCGTTGATGCGTGTCACTAAACTATCCGCACTGAAAGCACCGAACACAATGGAGTGGACTGCTCCAATCCGAGCACAAGCGAGCATGGCAATTGAAAGCTCAGGAATCATCTGCATATAAATACAGACTCTATCTCCTTTTTGGATACCAAGGTTCTTCAAGGCATTAGCCGCCTTCTGCACTTCTCTCTGCAGATCGGAGTAAGTATATGTTCGGCTTTCCTTGGGATCATTACCTTCCCAGATCAATGCGGTGTCATCGCCATGTCCATCATCCACGTGCCGATCCACGCAGTTGTAGCAGGCATTCAGCTTACCTCCCAAAAACCACTTAACCTCCGCCTTTTTATAATCCCATTGACGCAACTCATTCCAATTCTCAAACCAATGTAGGCGCTGGGCATG
>CAJWKQ010000276.1 GCA_913041895.1 uncultured Verrucomicrobiales bacterium | reverse complement strand
AACCCCAAGACGAATCATGAGTGAAGAATCCTGTAATTTATCCGAGCGTGAATGTAAACCCTGCCAAGGAGGAGTCCCTCCCTTGGCCGGAGAAGAATTAACAACCCTGCATAACCAACTGGGAAACAATTGGGAGGTCATTGACGGCCATCATTTGGAGAAGCAATATTCCTTCAAGAATTTTGCTGAAGCTCTCGAGTTTACCAACAAAGTTGGGGCATTGGCTGAAGAAATCTTCCATCATCCGGATATCTTCCTAGCGTGGGGCAAGGTCAAGATCTCCATCTGGACTCACAAGATTGATGGCCTAAATGAAGCGGACTTCATTTTCGCCGCGAAGGCAGATGCCCTGCAATAAAAGCAAGGTCTCACTTGCCCCATGGTTGCAGCTACGGCAGACTCACGCCCGCTCCCAGTTATGAAGCAATACAAGAATTTCATTGATGGCCAATGGGTGGCTGCCGCTTCAGGCGAAACCTTTGTAAATCTCAATCCTGCCGACACCCGTGAGAAAGTTGCCGAGTACGCCAAAGGCGGTGCAGCTGATGCCCAAGCCGCTATTGAAGCGGCTCAAGCCGCGTTCCCCGGCTGGCGCGACACAACCCCTCCTGCACGCGGAAAAATCCTTTCGGCTGTAGCCAATAATTTGGCAAGCCGGCAGGGGGAACTGGCCGAGCTTCTTTGCCGAGAGGAAGGCAAAACCAAAATGGAATCGGGTATGGAAGTGGGCCGTACCGTGGATATTTTCCGTTTCATGGCAGGACTGTCATATACGATTGGAGGCACCGTAGTCCCCCATGATCTGCCCAACAATATGCTCTACACCAAACGTGAACCGTTGGGTGTGGTAGGGCTAATCACCCCATGGAATTTTCCGATCGCACTGCCTGCGTGGAAACTTGCACCTGCACTCGTAAGTGGAAATACCGTGGTGCTTAAGCCCGCTTCCTTGGCTCCCGCAATGACTATGGAAATAGCAAAAGCCTTTGAGGAAGCTGGCCTACCCAAAGGCGTACTAAATGTTGTAACCGGAAGTGGCAAGGAAGTCGGGGATGCCTTGGCAACCAACCCAAGGGTACAGGCGGTCTCCTTTACTGGCTCTCACGATGTAGGCAGTGGCATTTACCAGCAGCTTGCACCGCGCATGGCACGCGCACAAATGGAAATGGGCGGCAAGAACCCTACGCTCGTACTGGCGGACGCAGATCTAGATTATGCAGCCAAACTAGTCGCCATGGCCGGCTACATGATGACCGGGCAAGTCTGCACCGCCACCAGCCGAGCAATCGTTGAGGAGAGTGTGGCTGATGAATTTACCGAAAAACTCATTGCTGAAGCGAAATCCCGCAATGTAGGTAATGGACTCACAGAAGGCGTCAATATGGGGCCGGCAGTTAGTGCAGCGGAGTTGGAAGGGAATCTGGAATATTTGCAAATTGCCAAGGACGAAGGAGCCGAAGTCCTCTGGGGTGGAGACCGTTTAATTGAAGGCGACCTTGAGCACGGACACTTTATGAGTCCAGCTGTTATCGGAGGAGTTAAAAACTCCATGCGCATCGCCCAAGAGGAAGTATTTGGTCCGGTAATCGGAGTTGTTAAAGCAGCTGATTTTGATGAGGCCATTGAACTGGCCAACGACATTGAGTATGGCTTGAGCGCCTCAATCATCACTCGTGATATCAATAAGGCCATGCGGTATACCGACCGCATTGAAGCAGGTGTCGTGAAGATCAATCAGATCTCCACCGGCCTCGCCCTACAGGCACCTTTCGGTGGCGTGAAACATTCTAGCAGCAACAACTTTAAGGAGCAGGGGCAAAGTGCGATTGATTTCTATACGCGCATCAAATCCGTGTACCTTGATTACTCCGGCTAAATGAAACTGTGCCGCTTTCAAAATTCTGCGAGCGAAGCCCGTGTGGGTCAAATTATAGATGAATCGACCGTTACTGATCTCTCGGCAGAGGGCATTGACTCGATCACTGAACTTCTGGAGGACAGCGATTTAATATCACGGATGGAAGCATTAACCGATTCTCCAACCCTCCCGTTGGATGACGTGGAGATTCTCACTCCAGTCGAAAAACAGGAAATATGGGCTGCTGGGGTAACTTATTTGCGTAGCAAAAAAGCGCGCATGGAAGAGAGTGATTTTTCAGCCAATGCCTATGATCAGGTCTATGATGCCGCGCGTCCGGAAATCTTTTTCAAGTCACTGCCTGAAAAAGTCGTGGGACCGAATAAATTCATTGGCATTAGAGCTGACTCCCGATGGAACGTGCCCGAGCCAGAGTTAGTTCTAGTCATTAATTCCAAAAAAGAGCTAATCGGCGTTTCGATTGGCAATGATATGAGTTCACGGGATATCGAAGGCGAAAATCTGCTCTATCTGCCTCAGGCAAAAGTTTATGACAAATCCTGCGCTATCGGCCCTTATGTTGTCGTAGGCAACAATGAAGAGGAGATTAGGCAATGGACTATTGGGGTGGAGATCTCCCGCCAAGATGAAGTGGTATTCAGTGGAGAAATCTCCATTGATAACATCAAGCGCACTTTTAGCGGATTAATTGATTATCTGGGCCGTTCGCAAAGTTTCCCTCATGGAGCGATGTTGCTAACCGGCACGGGAGTAGTGCCTGATGATGACTTTACTCTCGCTGAAAAAGATGTGGTTTCTATTCGTATTTCGGGAATTGGTACACTTCAAAACACCGTCACTATCCTATAATTGTAACTACTTTTAGCCTTGTGCGTCACCATACTGCTGGTGCACATTCTGCACCCCCCTACTGTAGAAACAGTAACCAACGAACACAGATAATAAATACTATGAAAAAAATCATTATGTTAGCCGTTGCGGCTATGCTGGCATTCAATTTGTCTGCTGCTGACGACGACAAGAAGCCGGCCAAGAAGGGCCGCGGTGGCATCCAAGCCTT
>CAJWKQ010000275.1 GCA_913041895.1 uncultured Verrucomicrobiales bacterium | reverse complement strand
TCGTTGACTGAAACACTCGCGAAAAATGGAACTTTGCTGATTGTGGCCGTTGCGGAAGCGTTGTCTTTGGGTATCTTGAAACCACCGGGCCAACGTGGGGCGGACATTGTTGTGGGAGAAGGGCAATCTTTTGGGTTACCGGTTTCTTTTGGCGGACCTTATGTAGGATTTTTTGCCACGCGTGAAAAATATCTCCGCCAAATGCCAGGAAGGCTCGCTGGAGAAACAAAAGACCAAAATGGCAAGCGTGCCTATGTGCTCACCTTGTCAACACGGGAGCAGCATATTCGCCGCGAACGGGCGACCTCGAACATATGCACGAACCAGGGTCTGTGTGCACTGGCCGCTACTATTTTCCTTTCGACCTTGGGTAAAGAAGGCTTGCGCGAAATGGCGATACTCAATGTCAGAAAAGCTCATTACCTTAAAAGTTGTCTGGCACGTATTCCTGAATTTGAAATCAAATTCGGAGCCCACTCCTTCAACGAATTTGTTCTAGAATGTCCACGACCAGCTGAGGAAATTTTGCAGATCCTGAAACAGGATCAAATCATTGGTGGTTATCCTTTGGAACAGTATTACCCTGAACTAAAAAACTGTCTCCTGGTTTGTGCAACAGAGTTGAGCAGTCAAGAAGAAATGGATCGATTGGCAAATAACCTTAAAGAAATGTAATTATTTGATTTTCTCAGCCAGTTCTTCAGCAGGATAAGTCAGAATCTCAGCAAGAGTAGGATGGTAATGTGGGATGGCCATCAAGTCGTTTACCGTTCCGCGGAAATGCATGAGGGTAATAATTTCGTGAATCAATTCCCCCGCCTCCGGCCCGACGATATGTCCCCCAATGATCTCGCCGGTAATCGGGTCGCATAATATTTTCACGTGTCCGTGCGTTTCCCCTAGGCACATGGATTTCCCATGGTCACTGAATGGATGCGATGCTACAAGGTAATCCCTGTTTGCTGTTTGGCATTCTTTTTCACTTAAGCCAACACTGGCAATCGCAGGGTCTGTAAAAACCACCGAGGCTTTTAAACGATTGTCAACTTGCTTTGATTTCTCCGGATGGCATGCATTGAACCCCGCGATCTCTCCCTGCTGAATTGCAATATGTACGACCTCGTGAATTCCATTTACATCTCCCACAGCAAAAATATTTTTCTGACTGGTACGCATTTCGGAATCCACTGTCACAAGGCCTTTATCAGTTTTTACGCCCGCGGCCTGCAGATTTAGTCCATCAATATTTGGCCTACGTCCCAATGCCTGGAGGATGGTTTCTGCTTGGGCACGATTCTCCTTTCCTTCGTACTCGAAATAAACCGTAGAACGATTATTTTCTCGAACGGCTTTAACAATTTTAGTGCCGGTGAAAAGGTTCATGCCCTCTTTGCGAAAACGATTTTCAACAGGACGCGCCAGATCTTCATCTCCTTGAGACAAGATATGTCCGCTTCTCTGTATTAAAGTTACGCTTGTTCCAATTCGCAGAAAAAATTGTGCGAGTTCCACGGCTACCGCACCCGCCCCTAAAACTATTATCGACTCAGGGGCTTCCCGCATGGTTAAAATATCATCGCTGGTTACAAATCCTGTTTCCTCAAGCCCGGGGATGGAATAATTGGCAACTACCGAACCGGTTGCGATAATAAATTTGTTTGCTTTAAGTATTTTGGGTCCAACCCGAATGTTGTTGGATGAAATGAATTCGGCTTTTTCCTGGATCAGGGTGAAACGAGAGTCTTTCAGTTGTTTCACACGGTAATCAGTAAATTCAGCTATCAAACGGTTTTTCCGGTCATTGATAGCAGCGAGATTCGCAACGGGTTCAACCGGTATCAAACCGAATTCCTTTGCTCGTCGCATTAATGAGAGAATATCCGAAGAACGGAGAATTGTTTTAGTGGGCATGCACCCACGGAGGATGCAAAGACCACCAAGGGGTCCCGGATCTACAATAGCCACTTTGGCGCCGTAAGATTGAGCGGTAGACGCGGCGGCGTATCCTGCGGAGCCACCCCCTAAAATTGCAACATCAAATTCCATATGGGAGGGAAAAAATTATAATGCTTGGCAATCTTCAGGAGTCAGGCCAAACTCCCTGCTACACTCCTGCAACAGATCGCGGGCATTCTTTTCCATAAATTTCTCACCCGTCTCCTTGAAAATATCTGCAGCTTTGGCGAGATGATGGATTGTTTCTTTTCCAGATTTGATTCCATAGTACAGCATGGCAATATTACTGTGGGCTCTGCCAAATTCTGGGTTGATCCGAAGAGCTTCTTTGTAATGTTTGAAGGCTTCGTCCATTTCCCCAATGAGGTTGCTAACAACCGCCAAACTATAATGAACCATCGGGGCTTCTGGTTTAATACGAAGGGCTTCCCGGAAAGATTTAGAAGCCTCCAGGTTCATGCGCAGCTTACCGTAGCGAATGCCAAGGTTAAAATGCGCAAGAAAATGATCGGGGTCGAGTTCAATCGATTTTTTATAAGATTCAAAAGTTCTGCGGTCATCTCCCAGTTTGCTGAAAGCTAACCCGTCTTTAAAGTGATCTTCCGCAGTTTTTTCTGATGATTGTTCCGATGACATAGGGGTCCTCAAATTCTCTTAAAAAAAGGGTTTACGACAAAATTGAAATTGGATAAGCACCTATGCTACCTTATTGCGCCCCACTATTGCAACCGGGGAGCCACCCGGGGCAGGAAGTTTAGTTTTAAGCTTGGTAGCTTCTTAAACGGGCTTTTTAGAATAACTCCCCCTAATAGGGGTAAAGGGGTTAAGTAAACATATAAAATATAATTATGCCAATAGAACCTGGAACAGATGAAGAGAGGCTCATGCTGGGCCGATGGATTAAAAGGGGTCAAAACCTAATTGTGGGAACTTCCTCCTTGGGAGATTCCTATCTTGACCCCAATGTCAAAAGAGACGATAAAATCCAGAAAAAATCAGAAGATTATGTTGCCTTTGATCATGAAGTCGGCGAAGAACTTCCCCATCT
>CAJWKQ010000274.1 GCA_913041895.1 uncultured Verrucomicrobiales bacterium | reverse complement strand
GGCCACATGGGTGCTTCGCTGGCCGGCTTTGTGTTTGCCAAACTGTTCGCTTTTCTAACCATCCCACCCAGCTTTATTCTCGGCAGCAAAATCCTTGGACTGCCTAACTATAAAAATTATTTTCTGGATGGCGAAACAATGAAACCGCTTGGTGAAATATGGAAAGTCGTAAAAGAATTATTTAGTTCCGGTGAATTACTGAAGGCTCTTGCAGGCTGGACCACAGGCGCGGCGGTGTTCGGGGTGGTCATTGGGCTGATTGGGTTCTTTATCGCCCGTGTAGGTCTGCGTAAATATCAGGCTCGCCGACAAGCGCGCCGCGAGAAATTACTCGCCCAAAAAGAGGCCGCTGCCAAAACTTGATCAGGCTAAAATAGCTTTCACCACTTTTCCGTGAACATCAGTAAGACGGTAGTCGCGCCCTTGATAGCGATAGGTAAGGCGTTCATGGTCGATCCCCATTAGGTGCTGAATGGTTGCGTTAAGGTCGTGCACATGGACCGGGTTCTTGGCGACGTTGTAACACCAATCATCGGTCTCGCCGTGTGTGATGCCGCCCTTCACGCCGCCGCCGGCAAGCCACATACTAAAGCAACGTGGATGATGGTCGCGCCCAAAGGTCTTGGCGTTTCCGCCCTGGCGGTAGACCGTTCGCCCGAATTCTCCGCCCCATATAATGAGGGTGTCCTTGAGTAATCCGCGTTCTTTGAGGTCCATAACCAGCGCGGCACTACCCTGGTCTGTTTCCTTGGTGATCTTTGGATGACGGCCGGGAATATTGCTGTGATGATCCCAGCCACGATGATAGAGCTGCACAAATCTTACCCCACGTTCACATAACCGACGTGCCAACAAACAGTTGGCTGCATGAGTCCCAGGGATACGAGCGTCCTCTCCATAAAGCTTAAACGTGCTTTCAGGTTCCTTGGAGAGATCAGTTAAATCAGGCACACTCATCTGCATTCGATGAGCCATCTCATAAGCTGCAATTCGAGTGTCTATCTCAGGGTTTCCGGTTTGAGAGCGGCGAAGCTGATTGAGCTGTGATAGTGAATCCAAAAGTTTCCGACGACCTTCATTATTGTCTCCTGTCGGATCCTTCAAATAGAGCACTGGGTCACCAGTAGAGCGAAACTTCACTCCCTGATGGTTGGAGGGAAGAAAACCACTTCCCCATAGACGTGCATAAATTGGCTGCGCCTGAGGATCAGTGTTTTTGCTAAGCAAAACAACGTAAGCCGGCAAATCCTTGTTGGAGCTACCCAGTCCGTAACTGGCCCACGCACCCGCACTCGGCCGACCTGGTTGTTGATGACCGGTCTGGAAAAAAGTAATCGCCGGATCATGATTAATAGCCTCGGTGTGCATGGAGCGAATGAGGCACATCTCATCAACAATTTTCGCGTGCCAAGGCAAAAGATCACTGATCTGAGTCCCGCACTGACCATGTGCTCTAAAGGGTGAAAAAGATTTAGCTGCCGGGAAACTTTTTTGACCGGAAGTCATTCCGGTAAGACGCTGCCCCTGGCGAATCGAATCGGGTAAATTCTGACCATTAAGTTTCTCAAGAGATGGCTTTGGATCAAAGAGATCCACCTGAGAAGGAGCTCCACTCTGAAACATATAGATGACGCGTTTGGCCTTAGGGACGAAATGAGGGACACCCGGTTGGCCTGAGAGGAGATCCGGTCCTTTTGATTTAGCAGAAACATCATCGTCTAAAAGTGAAGCCAAAGCAACCGCACCAATTCCGGTGGCTGAACGCCCAAAAAAATGTCTACGATTTATGGTATAGGGATCCACGTTCAGTTTTTGGTTATTGTTTCACTCAAGTTTAGCAACACACGGGCAACTGTTATCCATGCCGCCTGTTCGGGTGCAGCTAGGCTTAACTCAGCATCTGATTCACCCACTGAAATCAGTATTTTAGCCGATGCAGGCTGTTGGCGATAAAACTCCAATCGTTGCGAATATAAATGGGCAAGTACCTCTCTTTCCTTGGCATTGGGAATTCTTGAGGTAGCAATTCGAAAACCATGTTCAATGCGTTCGTTCAAATTTAATCTAGCATTAATCATTCTGTAAGCAAGATGGCGGGCCGCCTCAACAAACTGTGGATCATGCAACATCACAAATGCCTGCAACGGTGTGTTGGTGCGTGATCTGCGGACCAAGCAAAACTCACGTTCAGGGGCATCAAAAGTTGCCATGGAAGGAGGAGGCACTGTCCGCTTCCAGTAGGTGTAAAGGCTGCGGCGGTAAAGTTTGTCACCTGAGTCCTGCTTGTAAGTTCGTGAATAACCGGGCCGATTATTCAGTTCCAGCCAAAGTCCTTTGGGGTGATAGGGATAAACACTTGGACCCCCGATACTATTAACCAATAAACCACTAGTGGCTAAAGCATTATCCCGGATAACCTCTGCATCCAACCGATGGCGAGGCCCACGAGAAAGGAGACGATTCTCGGTATCGTGAACCAACTGACTTGGAGATGTTTTCGAACTTTGACGATAGGTGGAACTCATCACAATCAGTTCTAATAGAGCCTTGGTATCCCAACCGTTCTCAGTGAAATACACCGCCAGCCAATCGAGCAATTCTGGATGACTTGGCCAATCGCCTTGAACTCCAAATTCTTCAGTGGTTTTTACTATCCCTAGTCCAAACAAACGATGCCAGTGACGGTTGACCGCTACGCGAGCTGTGAGTGGATGTTTGCCATCAACCAACCAGCGCGCGAGTTTCAGGCGGTTTAAAGATCCATTTTTCTTGAGTACAGGCAAAAATGCAGGTGTATCTGCGGTAACTTCTTCCCGTTTTTGATCATACTGGCCACGGTAAAGAATATGGGTTGCACGAGGTTTGGACATATCCTGCATGATCATGGTTGTCGCTTTCTGTCCCTGCAGTCTTTTCAGGTTGGTTTGTGATAATTCAACGTTGGATTGCAGGAGGCGAAGCTCAGGGGCAGCGGCAGTCTTAAGGAAGTGTGAACGTAATCGCTGCTTTTGTTGGGGGGTTCTTTTGGCCTCCAGAATACTCGCTATCTGGGGAATACTCTCACCATACGTCAACTGAGGATCAACATCC
>CAJWKQ010000273.1 GCA_913041895.1 uncultured Verrucomicrobiales bacterium | reverse complement strand
TGGCAAGCCGGTCAAGGTTCCGAAATTGCCGGATGTGAAGCCGCCGGGCGATGCGACTGTGGGTAAATCCATAGATCGTGGGATTTATTTTCTTATAGGCAATCAGAATAAGGATGGTTCATGGGGTAGCCCACGCAATACCAAGGGGCTTAATATCTACGCACCAACCTTTCAGAGTCACTACGCTTTTCGATTGGCGGTTACCGCGTTATGTACTTCAGCATTGATTGAAGCTGGAGGAGACACTCCACAAACACGTGCAGCCCTAAAGGACTCTGAAGCCTATCTTTTGGAGCATCTGCCCAAGTTGCGCCGAGCGACAGCTGATGCGATGTATAACGTGTGGGCACATGGTTATGGATTGCAGGCACTCGTTCGGATGCGTTCTCGCGCAAAGGCAGCGAATGATGCGCCGAGAGTTAAGCGTATCGAAGTGGTGATTCAAACCCAGTTTGATCGGCTCAACCGTTATGAGTCGGTCGATGGAGGTTGGGGCTATTATGATTTCAGGGTTGGTACACAAAAACCGGCCAGTAGTTCTATCTCTTTTGTTAACGGGACGGTGCTAGTTGCTTTTTACGAGGCAAAGGTGGCTGGTATTGAGCCTCCTCCACATTTGGTAAAACGGGCTCTGGCCGCGTTAAAACGGCAGCACTTACCTGATGGCAGTTTTCTATACGGGGAATACCTGAAAAATTCGCCGCGTCGGGGAATTAACCGGCCAGCTGGAAGTCTTGGTCGCACCCAAGTAGGAAATCTGGCCATGCGCCTATGGGGGGATAAAAGGATTACTGATCAGGTTATCGTTGATTGGCTTGACCGCTTGTTTGCTCGCAATGAGTGGTTGGGTATTGGCCGTAAAAGGCCCATTCCTCATGAAGCTTGGTTTCAGATTGCTGGATACTTTTATTATTATGGACATTATTACGCCGGATTATTGATGGACCATGTGCCTCAAAAGGATCGAGCGCGATTACAGGATCATATGGCGACAACCATAATGAAATTACAGGAAAAGGAAGGTGATTGGTGGGACTATCCGCTATATGACTACCATCGCCAATATGGGACCGCCATGGCTGTGATGATTCTTCAGAAGTGTTTGAGAAAGCCCCGGATTAAGGAGTGATTTTGACTCTGAGGTGGCTTGCAGTAGTCTGTTGCCTTCGGTAGCATTTTTGAATGAATCGTTGGTTTATCTTTTTGCCTGTTGTGGTGTTGCTTTCCGGATGTATGGTTAATTCTCGTACTGCTAATGACCCCAATGATCACAAGGTTGTTTTGAATGCGTGGTTTAAGGAGCTTGATCAAGCCAACTTTCCTCTACATGACAAATTATTAGAGGCGCTTTTTATTAGTAGACAGACAGGCAAGGAAGTTTTTGTCCGGAGAATTATGGCTGAAGGAGGCAATCAAGACACTCCGCTGAATCGTTACAGGGTTTCAATCGAGCGTGGTGGAGCGGATAATGTGGTGGGGGTGAATTACGCGACGGGTGAATTTCGATTGGATCACTACCTAGCAGCAGACGGCCCTACTCTCGACGAGGTAAGGCAGCACCTGCAGAATCGATCTCGGATACGAGAGCTGAAAAAAGAACTGGGGATTTTTGGGGTTCAGTAAAAATTGGTAGGCGAGAGAGGACTCGAACCTCCACCCCTTGCGAGACCGGATCCTAAATCCGGCGCGTCTACCAATTCCGCCACTCGCCCGTGGGCATATTCTTCTCCAAACTGAGCCATTGGTCAATGGGGCTTTTTCATTGTCAACTGTTTGCTTGATGTGAAGACTGCGCTTCGCATGCGATTTTTAATGCTCAATTGGCGTGATCCGCATAATCCGCTAGCTGGTGGCGCAGAACGTGTAACGCATGCATATATGAGGGGCTTAGTGGATCGCGGGCATGAGGTGACTTGGTTTGCTAATGCTTTTAATGGTTGCGACCCAGAAGAAGTCATTGATGGAATTCGCGTGTTGCGATCAGGCGGTAAATTCACCTCGTGGATGGATGCACGAAAATGGCACTCATACGAAGAGCCATTTGATTTGGTTATTGATCAGCACCATGGCATCCCTTGGTATGCACCGGTATGGTGTTCTGACAGGTGTGTGGCTTACATCCATGAAGTACTTGGGCCGATCTGGGATGCTTTTTATTCCTGGCCATTGAATACGATTGGCAAGTGGCAGGAAAGGTTGACAATAAGGCAATATCAAGAGGTTAGGTTTTGGACAGCGAGCAGTTTTACTCGGAGTTTGCTTGAGGAACAGGGGGTGCAGTCAGTTACGCAAATACCTTATGGCGTAGATACTCGCGCTTTGAGAGATTTACCGGAGAAGGAGTTGGACGAACCGCTTAAATTGATTACTGTTTCTCGTTTGGCACCCAATAAACAGGTTGACCATGCAATTTTCGCACTGAAAATATTGCAGGAGGAGCACGATTTGCAGGCATCCCTCAAGATAGTAGGTCAAGGTCAAGAGAAAGGTGCGCTAAGGCAATTGGTGGAGGAATTGGGATTGCAGGCATCTGTAACTTTTGTCGGTGCGCTTTCTGAGAATGAAAAGGAACAGGCACTTCAGCAGGCTCACTTTCTCCTTCATACTTCAGTACGTGAAGGGTGGGGTCTCAATGTTGTGGAAGCCAATGCAATGGGTACACCTGCGATCGTTTATCCTTCTCCGGGATTGGTGGAGTCTACATTGCATAGGGAGACCGGCTTGGTGACTGATGATGATTCTCCCTCAGATTTGGCTGCGACAATTGCTGAAGTGCAAAGCCATGATGGATCTTATCAAGATTGGCGGAAGACTGCTCGTGATCGGGCTCACGGGTTCCATTGGGACAAAGTGCTTCCTGAGGCGTGTTATCAACTGGAGCGATGGGCTTCGGAGGAACGCTGAATTTCTAGCGCACTGTTCCATGCTAGGAATTCGCGAGCTATCGGTAGGTGCATTAGAAAGGCAAATTCATTATAATATCTCGGAGCCATGCGTTGAATTGCAAGGCCTTCCTGTTTACGAATTGTTCTGAGCACCTCTCCAATGTACGTCTTGAATAGATTCTTACCGACTGTATGAACAGGGCCTTGCCGCTTTCCAAGATAGTGCCAAGGGGAGAACTCGTGCCCTCCCCATG
>CAJWKQ010000272.1 GCA_913041895.1 uncultured Verrucomicrobiales bacterium | reverse complement strand
TCGATCTGATCGCCGGTCTGCAGGTCAAATCTACGAATCTGCGATGGAGAAACATATACATCCTCAGGGCACGGCAAATAGTTATAATGAGGTGAACGAAGAAATCCGAATCCTTCAGGTAATATTTCAAGCACTCCGTCAGCTATGAGAACCCCCTTATTTTCAGCATGTTTACGAAGAATCTGGAAGATCATCTCATGCTTGCGCATGGTACCGAAATTCTCAACCTCCATATCTTTAGCCATCGCGTTAAGCTCTGCGATATCTTTTTTCTGCAAATGACCAATATTGATCTCTTCGCCATCCGCCTCCTGCAGTGCGGCAAGATCTTCACCGTACTCTTCAACATCTGCGGGCAATCCTTCTGGTAAATTGGATGAATGACGTCTGCGACCACCGCGTTTTTGCGGTCGCCGCTTATTGCTATTGTGATTTGCGGGTCTGGGCATAATAGAACCTAATTAATTCACCCCGCGCCGAAAGCTCAGCACCCTGTTTTTAAGTGGGATTAGCGGGATGTTCCAACTGTACGCACCACTCGTAAGTCAGTAAGGGAGCGGGAAACGCGTGGTCAGTTCACGGACACGCTGGCGTACTTTTTTGGCAACGTCAACATTATTTACATCACCCAAAACTTCTGAAATCATATCCGCAATTGCCTCCATTTCCATCTCACGCATACCACGTGAAGTCATTGCTGGAGTACCCAATCGAACGCCACTTGCCTTGAATGGTGACAAGGTTTCAAAAGGAATGGTATTCTTGTTCACTGTAATCCCCGCTGAATCAAGGGCTTCTTGACTTTCTTTGCCTGTCAGACCCTTTGCCTGAACATCAACTAAAATCAAATGGTTATCAGTGCCTCCACTCACCAATCGGAATCCGTTCCGCTCCATCCCTTCAGCAAGTGCCTTGGCATTCATAACCACCTGTTGCTGATATTCTTTAAACTCCTGTGAAAGTGCTTCCCTAAAGCACACCGCCTTAGCAGCAATCACATGCATCAGTGGCCCACCCTGTATTCCTGGAAACACATTACTATTAAGCTCTTTGGCATACTTCTCCTTTGCCATGATCAATCCTCCCCGAGGACCACGAAGAGTTTTATGAGTCGTAGTAGTCACAAAATCGGCATGAGGAACAGGGTTTGGATGACAGCCGGCTGCCACCAATCCGGCGATATGGGCAATATCCGCCAATAACATTGCACCGCATGCCCTTGCTATCTCACCCATTCGCTCGAAGTCTATGACTCTCGAATAGGCACTGGCGCCAACAGTAATCATCTTTGGTTTATGTTCTTCCGCCATAACAGACAGTTGATCGTAATCGATGCGCTCATCTTCCTTACCGACACCGTAATGTATGATTTCAAAAAATTTACCGGAAAAATTTGCCGCATTCCCATGAGTCAAGTGTCCTCCATGACTCAAATCCATGGTGAGCATTTTGTCTCCCGGCTTGAGAACTGCAAAGTAGACACCCATGTTTGCTCCACTACCGGAATGAGGCTGCACATTGACATAGTCAGCCCCGAAAAGCTCCTTGGCTCGAGAAATTGCCAATTCTTCAGCCACATCGACGTGTTCACAACCTCCATACCAGCGTTTGCCTGGATATCCTTCCGCATATTTATTGGTTAGCACCGAGCCCTGTGCCTCCATAACTGCGGGACTGGTGAAATTCTCACTGGCAATTAGTTCTATATTTTCTTGCTGCCGCTGCTTCTCTAAACGAACGACCTCATCAATATCTGAATCCACACTTTCTAGCCGTTCACTTCCCTCCAATTTTTCCACACGACGACCATGACGTCCTCCTTCGAAATTCTCTTTAAGAAAGACATCGACAATTCCTTTGGCTGTTTCTGCACCAATCTGAACCGCACTTAGGCATAACACGTTAGCATCATTGTGATTACGAGTGATGGCGGCGGTTTCAACATCCGCCACTAGAGCAGCTCGAACACCGGAAATTTTATTAGCGGCGATACTCATGCCTATGCCTGTCTTGCAAATCAAAATACCCCGTTCGTGCTGACCATTAGCCACGCTCCGGCTGACGGCTTGCGCAAAATCTGTATAGTCGCAAGATTCAGCACTCGTCGGACCATAATCCTGTAAAGCGACGCCCTGAGCCTCAAGGTGATGTTTGAGAGATTCTTTGAGTTCAAAACCGCCGTGATCTGCTCCGATCGCAACTGTGAATTGACCTTTTTTTTGTTCTGTCATCGATTGTTGTTCTATAAATGGAATGATAGATTCTACTCCTTGTTTAATCTGATCACGGCACAGCTTGTATACTTCCAAATTTCCACCAATCGGATCGGAAATTTCGCGCTCGTGCGTAGGCAAATCCTCCACAAACTCACGCAGAAGAAAAATCTTTTCACGAGCCTGTGGAAAATAACGAACCATATTTTCCACGTGACCATTAGCCAGACCAAATATGTAATCAACGGACTCTACCAGCTCAGGGCTAATCTGGGTGCTCCTTTGGGAGGCAATATCAACACCAACCTCTTGCATTGAAGTTACCGAATGCGCACTGGGCGGTTGCCCATCAATGGCGGCCAATCCTGCGGACAGCGATTGGTAGCCCTGCTCATCACGCGTCAGCTCACGGAAAAATCCCTCAGCCATCGGACTGCGACAAATATTACCCGTACAAACAAAAAGAATTTTTTTCATGCCCCTAGGGCTTGTCCAGTGCTTTAGACGCAATATCTCTACGAACATGCGCACCATCAAACCTTATTTTATCCACAGCAACATATGCCTCGTTGCAGGCTGCTTCAATGGTCTTACCCAAGGCGGTCACTCCAAGCACACGACCACCATTGGTTAGGAATTCCCCATCTTGCAATACTGTTCCGGCATGAAAAACCTTTACTGTTTCGGTTAATTCAGCATCGGAAATTCCCTCTATCAATTTCCCTTTCTGATAACTACCTGGGTATCCTCCTGAAGCCATCACCACACAAACAGCTGCCTCTTCCTTCCATTTAACATCCATTTCTGCGAGTCTACGATCAACACAAGCCTCAAACAAATCTACCAAATCCGTTTCCAATAGCATCAAGTAAACTTGAGTTTCTGGATCTCCCCAGCGAGCATTAAATTCCAATACCTTGGGGCCGTCATCGGTCAGCATTAACCCTGGGTATAGGATTCC
>CAJWKQ010000271.1 GCA_913041895.1 uncultured Verrucomicrobiales bacterium | reverse complement strand
ACACGGGTATTGGAATTGCAGCCATCATTAGTGCTTTTGGGCCGGAGTATGTGGTTCTAAATGGAGGGGTTATTGAGGCACTTCATAAAGCAATGTTACCGGTTATTAGGAAAACAGCGGAGGCGCATGTATTGCCGGGAACCATGGAGGGAGTCCACATTCGGTTGAGCAAGTTAGGCGATGACGGGGGGATCCACGGTGCCGCTATTTTGGCCAGAGATGAGCAGAGCCGCTCTTCAAGAAAGAAGGCAAAGAAAAAGACCATAAAGAGGCCGAAAAAAACCAAGCGCTAAGCAACGTTTTGATTTTCAGAGGGCTTTGGAGACACTTTCATATCGGGATTATGCTGATGAGGCTTGTCGCTTTGGCATAGGTCAATAAACCGTGATTGGCTCTGCAGAAACTCTTCATCCTTGCCAGGAGAGAGATGTACGTATGAACCATCGGGCTGCAAAAGGTGAGCTTTTACATTGTCATTTAAGTGAGCGGGTAACACTTCACCTAGAACACATTTTTTTAGTGAAGCATCTTCTATGGGGAAGGCTACTTCAATACGTTTATGAAAATTGCGATGCATCCAATCACCACTACCAATGAAGACCTCACTATCCCCTCCGTTGGCAAAGCTGTAGATACGACTATGCTCTAAAAAACGGTCGACGATGCTTCGCACGGTAATGTTGGCACTGTACTCTGGAACGCCTGGACGAAGACAACAAATCCCTCTAACAATCAGATCAATTTTAACGCCTGCCTGACTAGCAACGTATAGCGCTTCAATCACAGGCCTATCCACAAGTGCATTCATCTTGGCGACGATTCTTGCTGGACGATTTCTTTTTGCGTGTACGGTTTCGCGATGGATTAGCTCCAGAATTCGAGTCTGAAAATTGAATGGAGCCACAATTAGCTTGTGAGTTTCTTCAAATTCACAGAATCCCGTAAGTAAATTGAAAACCCTGGCGGCATCTTCACCAAAGTCTGGCTGGCAAGTCATCAGCCCGAAATCGGTATAAAGCTTGGCTGTAGCAGGATTATAATTGCCGGTGGCCAAGTGTAAATAACGTCGCAGCCCCTCGTCTTCCTCCCGGACTATCATGCAGAGTTTACAGTGGACTTTATACCCGAGCAGTCCATAGCTCACATGTATCCCCGCCTCCTCAAGCTCTCGTGCCCGGCGGATATTGTTGGCTTCATCGAAGCGTGCCTTCAGCTCCATCACTACGGCAACCTGTTTGCCATTTTGGGCCGCTTGCATTAGGGCGTTGGCAATTCTCGGATCATTTCCCGTACGATAAAGTGTTTGCTTGATAACAAGGACCTTTGGGTCTTCGGCGGCTTGTTCGAGCAGGCTTATAACATGATCAAAACTCTCATAAGGATGATGCAAAAGCACATCTTGATTCCTGATGATATCAAAGATATTTTTTGAGCTAAGGAATACTGGCAAAGGTTTGGGGATAAAGTGATCGTTTCGCAATTCCGGCGAGTGATCTCCCTCAAATAGCCCGTTGAGATGAATTGGGTTGATTGGGCCGTTGATACGGTAGAGGTCTTCTTGGGTAAGCTCCAATTTTTCCAGTAGTTCAGAGGCAAGATCTTCTGGAGTATCTAGGTCTACCTCTAACCGGACAGCATCTCCTTTACGTCGATTTCGAAGCTCATTTTCAACGGCTTTGAGAATGTTGTTTGCATCCTCTTCATCGACATATAATTCACTGTTTCGTGTAACACGAAACCTCCAACTGCCCATTATCTGGTTACCCGGGAAGAGTTTTTCGATGTAATGGGAAATTACATCAGCAAGAAACACATATTCATGTTTCGAATTACCATGAGGCAATTGTACTAACCGTGGAATGATACGAGGAACCTGAACTATACAAAGACGGTCTTCTATCCCATGTCTACCCTTACGTTGTACCTTTGCAATAACGTTGAGCGACTTGTTTAGGATTAACGGAAATGCCTTGGTAGGATCTACTGCCAGTGGCGTCAGAACCGGCTGCACCTTTTGAGAGAAGTATATATCAAGCCACTCTTTATTTTCGTCGGAGAGATCGTATATACTACGGAAGTGAAATCCTTCTTTATCGAGATCGGGTTTTAGGTCTTCGCGCCAGCAAGTGAAAAGATCTTCCACCATTCGCTGTATCCTTAGTGATGCGGTCTGATATATTTCTAAAGGAGTTCGCCCATCAAGGCTGCGCTTGGTGACACCGCTTTCAATTTGCTGCTTGATGCCCGCAATACGCACCTCAAAAAACTCGTCGAGATTGGAGTTCGCGATACAGAAAAACTTTAGTCTCTCAAGAATCGGGTTGGTTTTGTCCAGCGCTTCTCCCATTACCCTTTGGTTGAACTCCAACCAACTTAATTCTCGATTGATGAAATGAGAGGGAATACGGCTCATAACAGGAAAGGGTCAACCTAACACGAATTGTGCACAAATTCACTTACTTAGGAACAATATTAGCATTAATTGGATGTTTTTCTTGGTAAAAATCACCAAAATATTCCAAGAATTCACCTATATTAATCAATTATTCATTATTTGTGGAGACTTTATTCCCAATACATTTTTGCTGAATCATCCCCAGAAACCACATAAAAACAGGGGTTAAAGGCAGGAGCATTTGGACATAAGAGGTTTATCCGCACATTATCCACATAAAAACTGTACAATATAGTGCTTTCCTATGAGTTTACCCCAACTATAGGCTCCATATATGCGGCTATTTCTGATTTTAATAGTGTTGCCATTTGCGGCTAAAGGCGCAGATTGGCCAAACTGGAGAGGACCTAACCACGATGGGATTTCAAAAGAACAACCCCCACGTCCGGATTTTAGTAAGATTCTTTGGCGAAAAGATATAGGAGTAGGATTTTCTAGTTTAGCAGTCTCCGCAGGGCGAGTTTTTGCCTTGGGCTGTTCAGGGGAAAAAAATGGCAATAAAGAGACTTTCTATTGCCTGAACGCGGAAAACGGAAAACCGCTGTGGAAAGACACGTATCCGGCGGCCTTGGTTGATTATTTACACGAAGGTGGGCCGTGTGCCTCACCTACGGTTGATGGTAAGCGCGTGTATGGTTTGAGCAAGTCCGGGCGACTGGTCAGCTACGATATTGATTCCGGTAAAAAGCACTGGGTAGTTGATCTTATGGAAAAAGCGGAACTGCCTCGCCCTCCAGAATGGGGATTCGCTGCCTCTCCCTTGATCTTGGGGGA
>CAJWKQ010000270.1 GCA_913041895.1 uncultured Verrucomicrobiales bacterium | reverse complement strand
CGTTGTTCCTTGCCAAACTTGGATTCGAGCAAATTTAGGTAGGCAGGGTTGGTGAAATATTTCTGCCATGCGTCATCTCGGAACCTAATTACTTCCGCAGCCGATAAATGTTTAGTGGGTAATGGTTCGCTATCATAGGAAAGGAATGCATACCCGCCGTACGAGTCGGGCAACTTCCATCCTTCCTGTTGAGCACGAACGTGTAGTGGGCTTCCGGGCAATGCTTGACAAGGGTACATGTTGGCAAATTCCGTATTAAGTTCCAGAGCGAGAGCGAGAGTTTCCTCCATGCTTTCATAGGTATCATTGGGGAATCCAAAAATGTAATTTGCGCCTACATTGATTCCGCTATCCTGAATAGATTTTACAATCTCGCGGATATTGACCTCTTTAAAGGTGCCTTTTGAAACTTCCTTTCGGATAACTTGGTTAGCCGCTTCAATGCCAATGCCTAACCAGCGCACACCTGCTTTTTGAAACAGATCCAAATATTGAGGCCTAACTGTGTCGACCCGTGCGTAGGACCAAGTGCGTATAGGGTAATCGCGTTCGATGAGGCCGTTTAACAAGGGTTCGTAATATCTTTTGTCTAGGAAAAACATTTCATCAGAAATACGAATGGTTTCGGTTCCCATTGCGGCGAGTTTGTCAAATTCCTTGAGCATGAACTCTGGCGACCAATAACGCATGTGTGAAGAGTGAGCGGAGACAGTATCATTTGCATCACTGTCACGATTCACAATATTGATCATGCAAAAATCGCATTTAAACCGGCAGCCAAGTGAAGTGTATACTGCGGCAAAAGGGGTGCGTTTGTCGTGGTTATATTCGGTATGCCAAAAGTGAGCCCGGTAAAGGTCTAATGGTTTTTTATCATAGGGAAGGAGGTCCCAGGCGTAACCCGGCAGATCAATGTCCATGCGCTCTTGTGGTACTACTTTTTCAGGAGCGTTTAGCATAGGCCTCTCATTAAGTTTATGACCGATTCCGGAAATATTTTTTATATCTTCAGCAGTGAGGCTTGAGGCCAAGAGGTTGTGGAGGGCATAGACGCCTTCATTGTAGAGTACAATATCAACGCCTGTATGATCTTCAAGGACTTGCAAGGGAAGGGCGCTCATGTGGGATCCAACAAAGCATGTTTGATATTCCGGATACTGTTCCTTGAGCATGTCGGCTAACTGAGTGTTTCCGATCATGTTGGTGGTGCCTGAGTTGGGGTTTTGGCCGTAGACTACAAAGCATACAAGGCGTGGATTTGATTCATTGATACGTTCAACAGCTTGCGCCATGGATAATCTTTCGGCGGTACAGTCTAAAATACCTACGCCAAACCCTTTACTGCGACAGCTTTGAGCCAGCAAAAGAGCCCAAGTGGGGGGCTCAATGGCTGAATAAGTTTTGGCCAATTCCTGATAAGCTTGGATGGATGAGTCGGCACTTACAAAAAGTACATCCAGCTGTTTTTTTAGGGGCATGATCATGGCTTACAAACTGTTTAGTATTTCACAAAGTTGGTTGATTTTTTCGGGCTCGAGATCTGGGTAATTTCCGATATACCAGCCGTAGAAATGTACGTGGTTGGTGAAAGGGTAATTCTTATAATCTTCACCAAATCTTTGCCGTGCGTAAGGTTGCCGAAGCTGGTTTCCTCCTCCAGCAGTTCCACGGCGAAATTCCACCTTCAATTCACGCAAAGTTTGCTCGACACGCTTACTCAACACATCGTCGGGGCTTCGTAAAATGAGCGTGAACGCATAATTGCTGCTCCCTTCCACTGCGAAGTCTGTCTGGTATTTTGTTGGGTCCAGTTGGCTAAGAAATAATTTTAGATTGCGAGTGCGTGTGGCGTTGTTGTTGTCCAGTCTTTTGATCTGATTAAGGCCAATTACTGCATTGAGTTCAGTGCCGCGCACATTATAAGCAGGATAAGCAAAGATGAAATCAGGGTTTAAATCGGGATGTTCAGTCGTATAATGGTCTTTGGTTGCTTGGGAGGCTGCTTCGCGAACCATTCCATGTGATCGGTAAATACGGATAGCCTCATGCAATTCATCATCGTTAGTGCAAACCATACCGCCTTCCACGGTGCTGAGATGATGTGCGTAGTAGAAGGAAAAGTTAGAAGCCCAGCCCATACTGCCCACCCGCCGACTTTTATAAGTGGCTCCGTGTGCTTCGCAGCAATCTTCGATAAGCGGAATGTTTCGTTTGGCTAATTCGTCTAATAAGTGCTGATTCAGACCGTTGTAACCAAGCACATGTGTAAGAAAAACCGCTCTGGTATTGTCATTTACCTTGTCTAGCACCTGAGTGATATCCATGCCCAATGTTCTCGGGTCAATATCTACAAATACCGGTTTCAATCTTGCATGAAGCACTGAAGCAATATCGCTAACCCATGTGAGTGTTGGGACAATGACTTCTCCATCTCCTTTAAGCTGGCGCAAGGCAGCCATAGTCACCAGATTAGCTGCTGAGCCGGAGTGCACAAATACACTATGTTTTACTCCTAGCCATTTGCTCCATTGTTGTTCGAATTCACGCACATTGGTTGACTGAGTCAGGATTGGATCATCCTTCTCAAGGAATTTGATTAGGCAATCCAGATCCTCGCGAGTGATGTTGTTATGCATCAACGGCCAGTCTAGTGTTCCATGAGTTAAGGCTTTCATCATACGGGTTCCAGGTTTGAATATAAATCTCGAGTTAGGCATTCCATGAGTGGTGATAGATTCGGCAGAATCATTTGAGTTTGGGGGAGATACCCCAACTGATGTACATCTACTCCAACAAACCCTACACTTGTCAAACGTGCGGCATTTAAGTCAGTCATTGAGTCGCCGATCATCCAGGCATCCTTTCTAGGAATGGAGTACTGGCTTAGTAAATTTAGTATCCAATCAGACTTGGATTGAGGGGATCCGCAAACCGATTCGAAATATTGCGTGATATCCATTTCGTCGCATATAAAGTTAATTTCACTGTGGGGAGTTCCTGATATAACAAAGGCTTTCACCGATTTCGGGAGATTCTCCAATGTGTCTAGTGCTCCTGGCACCAAAGGCGAGTCGAGCACGTGACCAACAATTTTTTTTGTAAATTCATTGCATAGATTTTCGATTGAAGCATCGTTGAATGGTCGGTTAAGCAACTCTTTGTATATATGGATAAACTTTTCTCGCCTAGGTACTCCTCCTTCTCTTATGCAGTAGTCCAGAATAGATTGTGTTTCTTTTGGGGTAAGGTCG
>CAJWKQ010000269.1 GCA_913041895.1 uncultured Verrucomicrobiales bacterium | reverse complement strand
GGGTTGGGTAAATATCAATCAATGAAACCGGTTGGTGGGAAACCTGACGTGATTTTCCAATCTCCGGGGCTGCCACTATGAAGGGCACTCGGGTACAGACCTCCCAAAGTGTGCGTTTGTGCCAGTGTTCTTTTTCGCCGAAGTGCCAACCGTGATCAGACCATAAGACGATGATGGTGTTTTTTGCATAATCACTTTGATCTAGTCCTTTGAGCAACTGACCAACCCTTGCATCGGCATAGGTGACACTCGCCAGATAATGAGCAACCGCTGGCTTCCACTTTTTTGCCGCTCTTACTTTTTCCAAATCCTGTTTTTTTCGCAGAGCCATTTTTTGCCCCGCTGCGGGTACATCTTTGAGATCCTGCTTTAACACTTCTGGCAAACAAACCTGATCCACTGGATAGAGATCCAGATATTTCTTGGGGACATACCAGGGCAGGTGCGGGTGAAAGATACCGCAGGCTAAAAAGAAGGGTTTACGGTGTTTACGTGCCAAAAAGTCGGTGCAGAATTTCACCGTCTGATAGTCATCCATTTCTTTTTCTTTTTTGGGTAGGACCCCCCAATCTACTTCAGGCGAATAAAGTCTGATTCCACTGTAGGGGAACTCGCTGGGAACCGGCTTGCGCTTCGTATAGGGATATAAAGTAAGATAGCGGCCGGAGCTGCGCGAAAAGGCATCATCGTTAAAGACCAGGCGATGGTATTCGTCCCAGATGGCCGGTGGATTATTTCCGGCAGTGTGATGGAAGATTTTTCCCGCCCCGACTGCAAGATAACCGTTACGGCGAAAGTGCTCTGGTAAGGTAACCAGTTTTGGTAAATTGGGTTTCCACCAATGACCGTTATTATAGATGCCGGAAGTTGAAGGGAGTAATCCACTCATCACTGCGGCCCGACTTGGGCAACAAACTGGTGCGGCGGTATGGGCATTAAGAAAAGCCGTACCACGCGAGGCCAGCTCATCCATGTGCGGTGTATGCACCTTTCCTTTATACCCTCCCATAAACCCCACCCAGTCACGCAGGTCATCAACGGCAATAAAAAGAACATTGGGTTTCTTCGATGCAGCAACTTCTGCAACTAGAGAGAAGCCGAATACAATAATACTCAAATATTTACCCATGACAGTAATCGTGTTGGAGTCAGAAGGTTTTCTCCCATGCAGTAAAAGATGCTTTCAGTTTATCCAGCTCTTTAGGCCTTTCCTTTGCCATGTTTATGGATTCGCTCAGGTCCTCCTTTAAGTTGAATAACTGCCAAGGATGATCCGGCCTCTCACGAACAATTTTCCAGTCACCCTGACGAAGAGCGGCGTGTTTACGAAAGTTAAAATAAAATGATTTATGAGATGATTTGGCTCTTTGAGTTAATAATGGGATTGGATTTTTTCCGTCGAATACAATTTTTTCAGGCAGTTTAGCTTTTGAAAGCCTTGCACAGGCTACCATTAAATCAGGTGACCAAAATGGCTCGTCAATGACCGTGCCGGCCTTGATTTTGCCCGGCCAGCGGGCCATGCCACAAACGCGCAAGCCTCCTTCCCAGCAGGTCACCCCGCCATGTCTCAACGGATCATTGATAGCAACTTCCGTATACGGAAAACGACCCCGTCGAAAACCACCATTATCTGACATGAAGAAAACAAAGGTATTATTGGCAGTACCTGCCTTATCCAGCGCGGTCAGCACGCGACCGATCGCCTTATCCAGAGCATAAACGACAGCGTTATAACGTTTTTTTGGATTAATTTCTTTGGGCGATAGACTAATCTCCTTGAAGGCCCAGTCTGGGGCCTGCCAGATATTCGCTTCACCGGGACGTTTATTCCCCGCCACTGGACAGTGAGGAGCATTAAAAGGTAGATAACAAAACCACGGTCGCTTGGCTTTACTCTGCCGCTGGATGAAATCAATTGCTGCCTCGGCAAAAATATCGGTAGAATATTCACCATCCCGATGCAACTCCTTGGTGCCCTGATAGAGGTCATGCTGAGTGCGGTAATTATGGCGGTAATAGTCGAGATTGCCAGAGGCATGCCCGATGAATTCATCAAAGCCGCGTTCGGTTGGTCGTGAACCTTCGGCAAATCCAATGTTCCATTTACCAAAACAACCCGTCACGTAAGAAACTGGGGCCTTCTTCAAAACCTGTGGAATAAGTATCTCTTTTTGGTTCAACCCCACACCATAATTGCCCGCCAGTCCGGGGAGTTGATTAACCAGCCCGTGACGCTGAGCAATACGTCCGGTCAAGAGGCAGGCGCGCGAAACTGTGCAGGTTGGTGAAGCGGTATAGAAACTTGTAAGTCTTGCTCCCTGCGCAGCCAATTGGTCGAGGTGCGGTGTCTTGATGGTGGTCTTGGAGTTGAAGCTGGGTAGATCGCCGTACCCAAGATTGTCGGCAGTAATGATCAGGATATTTGGAGGACTGGCAACGGCACTTAAACTTAGCAACAAACCAGCAAGTTGAAGGGCAAATTGGGTTTGTTTAAATAGGGTGGTCATTAACTTCTGTGATTGGTTTGTTGCAGCGGTTAAGTAATCCAGGGATTGAATTGAAAAACCAACCTGAGAATATACTCAGGATTAGCCTTCATCCACATAAAACTACCTTGGGGTAAGGTACACGAACAGCCTTTATTCAAATGATCACTCGCAAAAGTTTCCCGTTAGTCAAATTTCAAAATCGATCAGGCGCTAACTTTAATAAATCAACATCCATACCCGGCTGGCCATTAGTTACCAAATCCGAAACCAATTTACCTGTAACTGGGCCAAGGCTAAGGCCCAACATGGAGTGCCCGGTGGCAACGGTAACATTCTGCAGGTCAGGCACTGCACCGATACAAGGCAGACCATCTGGCGTACAAGGACGCAAGCCGGACCAAGCATCAAGCCCGGTAAAATCATTTGAAGTAAAGGCAGGAAAAAACTCACAGAACCCCTCTATAATGCCCTGAAGACGTTTCCTATTCACTGAGAGATCGGTGCCACATATTTCCATCGTACCTCCCACCCTTAATTTACTGCCCATGGGCGTCACTGCTACTCGTGCCTCTTTTAAAAGTGAGCACAATTTCGGTAATTCAATTGGTTTACTTAAAGTAAGTGAGTAACCTTTGCCTCCTTGCATAGGGATGTTTAGGCCCAGTTGATTTGTAAGCTCACCGGACCAGGCTCCCCCAGCAATAATAATATGCTCGGCATTCAGAAGTTCACCCTTTTCTGTTTCAATAGATACAACCCGCCCGTTGCTTTGAGT
>CAJWKQ010000268.1 GCA_913041895.1 uncultured Verrucomicrobiales bacterium | reverse complement strand
CGCGTCTACCAATTCCGCCACTCGCGCATAGGGGAACGCCATTAATGCCCGTGAAAATCATCATGGCAAGCACGTTTTGTGGATTGCATTTGAGTGTGATAATTCGATACATATTCGTAAGTTATATTTAGTTGATTATCTAATGGCTGATCAAAATCCAGGAATGGTTAGAAAACAGGCAGCTGCGGGGATTTCCGTGGATTCCGCTGAAAAGACGATGGAAGAGGTCGGGATGGAGGCCCGTCAACTATATGAAAAGGGATATGGCTTATTGGAGAAAAAGCAAATTGATTATGCTATTGAGCTCTTTACATCTGCTTTGGATAAGGAGGCATCATTTTTTGAATGCAGAATGGCATTGAGGGCTGCCCAAATTAAAAAGAATGAGAGTTCGAGTAGTATAGCCAAAATGGCTGGAGCTGCTGCTAACGCGCATAACATGGCGCAGGCAAAACTAGCGTTAACTCGTAAAAACTATTTTGGAGCAATGTCGCACGCGGAAAAGATTCTTTGTGCAGATCCAGAAAATTCAGTTGGCCATAGGGTTCTTGTGGATGCATCCAAAGTGTTGAATTTCCCGCAAACCCTCATTTCTTCATTACAGATACTTAAGAAGGCTAATCCCAATGACAAAGATTTGACCAAGGAGTTGGCAACGGCGTTGGAAATGTTGGGAGATTGGGATCAGGCTGAAGAAATTATGGGAAAGCTTGCTCAGGTTAACCCTGATGATCCGGCCCTTCAGCAGGCATATAAGGATACGGCAGCTAAGGCCACAATTTACCGAGGGAGTTATGAAAAAACATTTGAAGATGATAAAAATATAGATGACCAAAAAACGTCTGCGAGCAGTGTTCGGACAGCAGAGGAGGCTCTCTTGGAGAGAATTTACGTGATGGAGGAGCGCCTCCAGAATGAACCAGATAATTTTAAGCTCGGAGTCGATATTGCAAAACTCTATGTCGAGTTAAACGATTTCGAGAGGTGCTTCGAATATTTTGATTGGGTTCAGAATGAAAATAAAGTGAGCGATTCATCGATTGACAAAGCAATTGCAGACGCACACGAAGCAAGGTACAACCACGATATTGAACAATTTCCGGAAGGTTCTCCAGAGAGGGAAGGTTTTGAGATCGAAAGGGATCAGTTTCTGCTTCAAGACTGCCGAGAACGCGCTGATCGTTACCCAACAATGCCAGAGATTCGTTTTGAATTAGGGGAGTGGTTATTTCGTGTCGGTGAAGTTAACGATGCAATACAGGCCTTTCAACGTTCACAAAATAGCCCAAAGCATCGGCTCGCATCGCTCAATTACCTTGGTCGATGTTTTATGCAACGAGGCTTATATGATATGGCTTTGAGTCAATTTGAGAAGGCGCTTGGGGAAAAGGGTGTTTTTGATGAGCAAAAGAAGGAGCTTGTCTATAACCTAGCTTGTGTCTACGAGCATCAAGGTCGACCACAAGAAGCTCTACATCACTTTAAAAGCATATACGAGGTAGATATCCAGTTCAGGGATGTTGTTCAGAAAGTAGAGGCTGGATATTCGGATGGAACCTAAGTTTGACCTTGTGAGGCAAATGGGTTACAGGGTCTAACCATGAAATTTGTGCTCCGTATATTTTTTGTTTTTTTCGTGAGCTTGTCGGCTTCGGTTTCTGCAGAAGATGTCAAGGTAAAGGTCAGCGCTCAGACTTTTGTTATGCCTAATAAATGGAAGGCAGAGAAGACTGAGAGTAGCATGCGGGCAGCACAGTTCTTGGTGCCGGGGGCTAATGGTAAGCAATCTGCTAGCTGTGTATTCTTCTATTTTGGGCCAGGAAATGGGGGTGGGGCTAAGGCCAATCTTGAGCGTTGGGCTGGTCAATTCTCCAATGAACCAAAGCCTGAATTAAAAACAGAAGACAATAAGGTTAATGGTGTTCCTGTGGTTTATCTGTTTGGGACGGGCACATTCATGAGTGGGCCTCCTTTTGGTGGAAAGAAAGTGCCCAAAAAAGATTATGGTATGGCTGCGGCAGTGCTAGGAACAAAGCCCGGGTATATCTTCGTTAAGATGACAGGGCCCAAGGCTGTTGTTGCTAATGCTAAGAATGATTTCAAGAAAATGATTGAGAGCGGTTTGAAGTAATTCACCGTCTCATAGCTCTATGGATTTCTTTATACGGTGGGCTTGTTTGGCGTTATTCGCCGGTTGTTGTGTTTTTTTGCGTTCAGGAACGGTGACGACAAAGGATGGGCAAGGCTACTCCGGATTGGTCAAGTTTGAAGACTCTGAGCATCTCACTGTCGGTCCACCTAAAGGACCGAGAAAGAAAATTCCGCTTAAAAACGTGGTGGCCGCCACATTCGATATTCCTGCTGATCCTGAAATGTTTGAAAGCGGGGCTCCTTCTGCGGGTAAAGGATATGGGGTTTTGGCTGCTTATTATGACCGGCCAAATTTTAAGGGGCGTGTGATATATCGGATCGATCGGACGATTAATCATCAATGGCGTTCACGTCAGCCGGTATTTGATTTACCAAGAGATTATTTTTCAGTTCGTTGGACTGGTGAACTAGAGCCGCCAGTTACCGGAGAGTATACTTTTACCTTGAATGCTAACGATGGAGGAAAGCTTATGGTGGGAGACTTGACTCTCGGTAAATGGGAAGCGCTTTCAGGTTTTCGTGAAGTTGGGAAGTTGGTGTTGGAGGCTGGAAAGCGCGTTCGTTTTGAGTTTGATTTTTTCGATAATTATGGTGAGGCCAGCGCTAGAGTTTTATGGAAGGGGCCGGGGTTTCAGGAGTCACCCATTTCCCCCACACAATTATATCCAGATACTAATAGGGCGCCAAAAGGCTTTAAGTCCCAATCTGGGTTGTTGGGCTGTTATTATCAAAATCGGTTTTTTTATGGAGATGGTGTGTTGTCAATTGATCCTAAGATAGATTTTTCACCTGTCACCCCTCCGGAAGAGTTTCCTGACAAGAATTATAGCGTCCGATGGACCGGGCAACTGGAAGCGCCTTATACAGAGGAATATTCCTTTAAGATTTCTACTGATGAGGGGGTTCGTCTATGGGTTGATCAACTGCTCGTTATTAATGAACTATCTAACCGTACGCCAAGAGTTTTTACTGGGAAGGTTCCATTGCATCGCGGTGAACGTATAGGGATTCGGCTTGAATCAGTTCATCGTGCTGGACAAGGGAATCTGAAGGTAGTTTGGTCCAGTAAAAGTAAGCCTGAATCAATCCTTGGCGGTGAGGGGGTTTATCCTTCTTATGAGCCTGCAGAGGTTAAGGATGAGGAAGGAGGCGAGGGGGATGAGTCTCAAACTTTGGGTGTTTTTTCGTGGGGTGGGTCGCGCATAGCCTCCAGTCCTGTTTCTGCTGATGATTCATCAGTTAAGTTTTCAA
>CAJWKQ010000267.1 GCA_913041895.1 uncultured Verrucomicrobiales bacterium | reverse complement strand
GTGACACCCTCAGATCGCGTTCCCTTACAGGTAAACCCGCAAGAATGTTAAAAAGTGCTTGGACCGAAGAATGGGCTAGAGAAGATACCCCTGATCCTCTCGGTATGCCTTTACAACCCATTTTAACTGACGGTTCGCAGGCCCGAATTAATAGAACAGCTCATCATTCTGGTTCCGGATCAGAGAAACTTGCAACTTATTTCGTAGGCCAGATTGTCGGGTCAATGAACCGGGCACGACCGGCTGGTCAAGTTGTTATAGATATGATTGAGGAATTTATCGAATCTTGCGAATATCTAGCTAAGCAATTAGAAACTTGATTTAATCACACATTTATTGTTTCAAGATCAGATGGAAGAATAATTTCCCCGTCAAAATGTTCAGAAGCAATTTGTATCCATTGGTCAATATCTTCTTGCGTTGAAGGGGCAGGCACGCAGTGGTTTAGAACAAGGGTTTTAACTCCTGCCTTCTTCGCTGTGCGAGCTGCATCTTCAACCGTCGAATGGTAATCAAGGACGTCTAAAAGGCGTTTTATTGGAAGCTGTTTAATCAGGTCGTCTCTTATGACGGTCTGTACGTACACATCTGCACCTGAGCAAAGCTCATCTAGGCCCGCACATGGGATCGTGTCTCCTGCTAAAACAATCGAACTGCCTTCTGCTTCAATTCTGTATCCAACCGTCGGGTGGACTGGCTTGTGATCAGTAATAGCTGCGGTAATTCGTACCTGTTCGTCGTCTAAGACAACTCCTGCAGCAGTCTCACTCACTTCAAGCTGAGGCGGTGAATCCAAATCTGAGTGATGCTCAATTCGATATCCAATATCGGGCCCAAGCATTTTTAGGGTGTTTTCAATAAAATCCTCCGTGCCTTCTGGGCCAACTATCGGCAGAGGTGGAGCCGGAAACCCCTGAATCCACCTCGTCGTAATAAAATCATTGACATCTGTTACATGGTCACTATGTAAATGGGTAAGAAGAAGCCTCTCAATAGTTATAGGTAAGGTTCCTGCAGCTGCCAAACGCATCAGACAACCTCTTCCACAATCAATCAGAAAATTCCGACCGGCCACTTTGATCAACTGCGAGGGACCAGAACGATTAGGGTCTGGAAGCGGACTACCAGTTCCCGTCATAATTAATTCCACTTGATCAACTCAGATTGTTAAAACTAACGAGTCCTCCGCCATCGAGAACTAACGTTTGACCTGTCATCCATCCAGATGACTCACTCGAAAGATACAAAGCAGCCGATGCTATGTCCTGAGTCTCCCCCAGGCGTTTTAGAGGATAACTTTGAGCCACAATGTCACCCTGTCCGCCTTCCCATAAGGCCTTTGCGAAATCTGTCTTGATTAAACCTGGTGCAATAGCGTTGACTCGAACTCCGGGCGCAAGTTCCGCAGCTAATTGCATGGTTAAATGAATCAAAGCCGCTTTGGTTATGTCATAGGGGCCAAGTATCGGGTTAGTTGAAAGTCCTCCCACTGAGGAAATGTTGACGATGTTTCCACCGTTTTCTTTCATCCACATGTTCCAGCATTTTTGACTCCACAACAATGGCCCTGTGAGATTTACTTCGATTGTTTTGTCCCAGCGAGGAACATCAACATCTATTGTCGGCCCAGCATACGGGTTCGTCGCTGCATTGTTAATGAGAATATCCACACTTCCGAAAGTCGAAAGTGTGGCTTGAACCGCGCGTTCGATATCTTCGATACGCCCAGCATTGCCAGCCTCAAATGCTAAATCACCGCCGGTTGCTTCAGTAATTTCTTTTACAGCTTCCTCGCACACCTCTGCCTTGCGGCTGGTAATCATTACTTTTGCTCCAGCTGAAGCAAGTTCGGAAGCTATTGCCTTGCCGATACCTCGAGAACCGCCTGTTACTATCGCTACTTTTCCGTTTAAATCTGTATCCATGTGTCGACTTTATCTACTAAAAGATCTGATGGGCCGATCAGGCAAAAGATGTGGAAACTCTGCAAAGATTAAGTCGTGAAAGATAAAAAAGAAATTGAGTTAATTCTCGAGCCTGAAGATGAATACAACCATGAACCTGACGACGTTTCAAACTACAACGAATCAATGTATTTCAATCTGATTGATCATTCGCAAAAAATTGGCGGCTGGTTCAGATTGGGAAATCGAGTCAATGAAAATTACGCGGAAATGACGTGTTGTATCTATTTGCCGGATGGGCGTGTTGGCTTCATGTATAAGAAACCAGAAATCAAAACAAACACTGTTTTTGATGCTGGCGGTATGCGTTTTGAAGTAGTTGAACCTTTTAAAGAATTAAAACTTTCTTACGAAGGAAAAGTATGTGTTTTGGACAAACCAAATGACATGGCTGAACCTAAAAAAGCTTTTACCGAGAACCCTATGGTCGACACGACAGTCGAACTGACATTCAATGGAATTTCACCAATGTTTGGTGGACGTCCGGTGGAAAAATCGACAGGAAAAGAACCTACTCAAAAAATGGAGGAGTCTTTTTCAAAAGCCCACTATGAACAGCACATATCCGGAAAAGGGACTATGCAAGTTGGAGATGAACGTTTTGAATTAAATGGTTTGGGTCTACGAGACAAGTCATGGGGTGCCCGATATTGGCAGGCAATTGCCTGGTATCGCTGGTTACCAATGGCTTTCAATGATGATTTCGCAATGATGATTTCATTGATCAGTAAAGATGGCATAACAGCCGCAAGTGGAGGAATGGTTCTTCACAATGACACTTACCATTTGATCAGGAGCGTGGAAATTGATTCTGTTTGGGATGATGCTTGGTATCAGAAATCTCTAAAAGCTCGTATCTCAACAGACGACAGAGATTATGAAATTAAAGGTGCAGTCGAATCTCTAATACCACTCAGGAATCAAAGAACTGCTCCAGATGGCGAACAGCTATTTACACGCATAACTGAGGGTCTCACACGTTATGAGTGTGATGGCATAACTGGATGGGGGATGTCTGAATATCTTGATCAAATTGTAGATGGGATTCCTATAGGAGCTGTATAGGTCTTTGAACGGAAAAAAATCAGAAACTGAAAATATCGTTCGATGCAGTTGGGCAGGGCAACACGAAGATTATAAGGCCTACCATGATGACGAATGGGGTCGTCCAATAACCGGCGATAGTGCCCTATTTGAAAGAATCTGTCTTGAAGGATTTCAAGCAGGTTTGTCGTGGCTAACAATTTTGCGAAAAAGAGAATCTTTCCGACTGGCTTTTGAAACTTTCGAACTTTCAAAAGTTGCCGATTTTGACCAGAAAAAAATCGAATCCCTAATGAATGACGCTCGAATAGTTCGCAACAGGGCAAAAATCTTGTCCACTATAAATAACGCTCAATGTGCTTTAAAAATGATTGACGAATATGGATCACTTGCAAATTTTCTTTGGTCTTTTGAACCTTC
>CAJWKQ010000266.1 GCA_913041895.1 uncultured Verrucomicrobiales bacterium | reverse complement strand
TCAGAAGTTCACCCTTTTCTGTTTCAATAGATACAACCCGCCCGTTGCTTTGAGTAAATGATTTACACTCAGCATCCAGAAACTCACCTCCACGTGAATGGATTCCTTTACGTAACTCCTCCAAAAAAATCAATGGGTCCAAATGGCAATCCTGACTGAACCAGACACCACCAACCACATCCATTTGAATCTCAGGGTCCAATTCACGCACACGTGCAGCATCGCACACTTCAGCTTGAACTCCTACTTCATCTGCCATTGCCGCTACTTCCGATTCCTCCTCCAAACCAGCCTCAGTACTACACAACATCATCAATCCACGAGTAGCCAAATCGAAATCCAGCTCATCAGCCAACTGTAAAAACAACTGACGACTCTCAAGGCTCATGGTGCTAAGCAAGTGCTTACTATTATCCACATGAGTTGCATTTGCATGGCGAAAGAACTTCCAGCACCAGCTCCAAAGAGCCGGGTCCAAGCGGGGCTTCATATAAAACGGGCTCTTGGGATTGAGCATCCATTTAAGGCCCTGACTGATCACGCCCGGTGCAGCAAGTGGAATAAAGTGACTGGGCACCACCATACCTGCATTTTCATCTGAACAGGCTTCTTTTCGTGAGGGGTCGCGATGAAGGATTGTGACTTTCCTGCCAATTTGACTCAAATACCAAGCGCAACAAAGGCCAATCACCCCTCCACCAATAATCAATACATCATGTTTGGACTCAGACACGTTAAGGCGAATAGACAATGCCGTAAGCAAAAGGATCGGAAGGTTGAATGTAGAGTTCTGCTTGAGCAGTCACAAAAGCACGGCCCTTTACGGTGGGAATCACTCCTCCCTCAGGGACCTCTTCTACTGAACCTTCAAATAGAGTATTGAGGATGCCAGCCTGCCGCCAGATTTGCCCCGGCTGCAACTTTCCTGATGCATGCAGACAGGCAAGCTTGGCACTAGTTCCGGTTCCACAAGGAGAACGGTCGTATTCCCTGCCCGGACACAACACAAAGTTTTTACTATCGGCCTGATTGTCAGCCGGTGGCCCAAAGACCTCAATGTGATCAATTTCGCCTTTAGCAGCACCCGTAATCCCATTGGCGTTTAGTGCATCACGTACGGCACAGGTGAAATCTGTGAGCTGTGGGAGATTCTCGAAATTAACTTCTATAGTGTCAGGGGCTTCTATGAGAAAGAACCAATTGCCTCCCCAAGCCACATCTCCATGGACCACTCCCCATTCTGGCACCTCAACAGAAACTGCCTCTGCATATCTCCAGCTGCGCACATTTTGCACCTCTACCCAACCATCTTCAGGTGGACGCACCGTAACGATACCTGTTGGTGTCTCAATTCGATTATCTCCATTAGACAAACGCCCAAGATGTGCCAGTGTAACAGTTAGGCCAATCGTTCCATGCAGACATCCATGCAAATAACCGACGTTGTTAAAGAAGACCACCCCTGCAACGCAATCGGCCCGCGTTGGCTCCAAAAGATAAGCCCCCACCATTGCCTCGTGTCCGCGTGGCTCACAAGCCACAGCCGTTCTTAACCAGTCATGCTCTTCTGATAAAAAATCCCGCCAGGCAACCGGCCCCGCCACATCCGCTTCAGGCAGCCCTTCAACTACCACACGGGTAGGTTCCCCGGCGGTATGGGAATCAACCACCTTTATTTTCTTTGTCTCATCACTCATGAAAACGCGACGCAGCGTACGAACCAAACCGATAAAAGAACAGTGTGAACTTGCCCCGATGATTATGGACCTCTACCATAAACACCAATCCCTGATGGAAATTCGCGTCCTCTATTCTATTCTCTATCTCTTAAGTTTTTTGAGTTTATCAGGCGCGCAACACCCTAATGTGCTCTTTATCGCGGTGGACGATCTTAATGACTGGATCAATTGCATGGGCGGACGAAATGAGGTGCATACACCTCATCTGGACAGGCTTGCCAAACGGGGAATGCTCTTCACTAACGCACATTGTGCGGCCCCAGCCTGCAATCCCTCGCGTGTTGCAATTATGACGGGCGTCGCTCCCTCTTCTTCAGGTGTATACAATAACGGTCAGGATTGGAGAAAGAGTCCCAGACTCACAAAAGCAGTCACGATGCCGGAACACTTCCGGACAGGAGGATACACTGCCTTTGGAGGCGGGAAAATTTTCCATTGCCTCTCGTGGATTACCGGCGGGTACGGCAAACAACAGAATGAGGCTAAGTTGTGGGATCACTACTGGCCTTCAGCCGATTCACCGATGCCTGATCCCCAATGGCCCAAGGCTACCCAAGCCAAGCGTGGCACCAATGGGTATCTTTATTCCAAACCAATTGCTACTGGCAAAAGCTCCGAAGGACGACCTCCTCACTTTTTCGATTGGGCACCTGACGATCAACCCGAAAGCCAAACAGCCGACTACAAAGTTGTAGACTGGGCAGCTGGCGAACTAACACGCAAACACTCCAAACCATTCTTTCACGCGGTGGGCATTTTCCGCCCACACATACCGTGGTATGCGCCCCAGAAATATTTTGATTTATACCCAAAAGATAAAGTGTTTCTCCCAAAAATTCAGAAAGATGACCTTAAAGATGTGCCAAAGCACGGCCATTATGGAATCCGCAAGCAATGGCATAAATGGTTGGTGGAAAATAACCAATGGCGTGAGGCGGTGCGTGGTTATTTAGCCTCGATTAGTTTTGCAGATGCACAGGTAGGACGCTTGATAGATGCCCTTGATAAAAGTCCTCACGCAAAAAACACCATCATTGTTCTGTGGTCAGATCACGGCATGCATATCGGTGAAAAACAACAGTGGGAAAAGTTCACCCTTTTTGAAGAGTCTACACGCGTGCCTCTTATCATTGTGGCTCCTGGAATCACAAAACCCGGAACCATATGCGATAGGCCTGTAAACCTGCTGGATGTCTATCCCACTCTCAATGAACTCTGCAATTTACCAGCACGAAAGGATCTTGATGGTATCAGCCTGGTAAAGCTTCTCAAAAAACCAAAAGCCAAATGGGAACGCCCCTCCATTACCACATGGGGCAAAGATAACCATGCTGTTCGTGGTAAGCGTTACCGTTATATTCGTCACCCCAATGGCGAAGAACAACTCTATGATCATAATGATGATCCGAATGAATTTACCAACCTAGCTGATAAACCGGAATTAGCTTCTGTGAAGAAGCAGCTTGCCAAGTGGTTACCCAAAACCAACGCAAATGCAGTACGTAATAAACAATAATTTAATTTAACCAATTATGAAAAAACGACTTCTGACTATAGCGTTCCTGATGCTGAGCCTAATATTCGTTGAGGCAGAGCCAATCCGTGTGCTGTTTCTTGGCCATCCGGCCAAGCACCATAACTCCAATGAATACTACCCGATGCTCGCCAAGGCGCTGGGCCGGGATGCGATTTATTTTGATTACACCGTCAGCGT
>CAJWKQ010000265.1 GCA_913041895.1 uncultured Verrucomicrobiales bacterium | reverse complement strand
GCGCTAATGACTAGAGCCAATAGTTTATTTTCCTGAGCGGTGTTCGTTGAGCCTAACCATGCGTAAGTAAAGCTCATAGGCATTGTGCCGCAAAATAGCGCAGCAAAATATTGCCTTGGCGCCATGCGCATGAGTCCAGCGTAACAGCTCAAAAGTTCAGGTAGCAAGATTGTCCAGCGCGACAGGGCAATCATCCAGCCGCCGCGGCGTTGGAAAAATTGTTGGCCCAGTGCCATCCCTTTTTCGCCTACTAGAAATTTTGCGGCTCGTTCATTCAGTAAACGGCATAACAGGTAGCCGGTTGTGCCGGCAGTGAATGTGCCCAGGGTGCCAATGGCTCCGCCGGTCCAAGGACCATAGGCCATGCCCAGAGAAGCCAACACCGCAGTGGCTGGAATGGGCAAAAAAACATCAAGGGTTAAAAGACTCACTACAAAGAGCCAATCCCACCTCCCCGGTTGGCTGGTGATGTTGCCCCTAAGTAGTTCCTCAAAATAACCGCCCCAAGCAAAGAACGCCGCCAGCATCAGGGCTGCAGCAATCAAGCCGGTAATGAGGATGCGTATCACGCCCGTGGTTGTACTCGAATGAGTCAACAAAGGGAATCTCGCCCGTGAATAGTGGGGATGATCTACATTTGACGCATCCAGAATGGCTCCGCAATTTGGAGCCTTCATGGTTCAATATCTGGATTTACTCCGGCATGTGCTGGAGAATGGTAAAGGCAAGGAGGATCGCACCGGCACGGGGACGATCTCGGTGTTCGGTGCACAAGCACGCTTCGATTTGCGGGACCGTTTTCCGATGCTAACCACCAAGAAGTTGCACCTCAAGAGCATCATTCACGAGCTACTATGGTTTCTGAAAGGTGATACGAATATCGGATACCTGAAGGAAAATGGCGTTCGCATATGGGATGAGTGGGCTGATAGTGAAGGAAACCTTGGCCGGGTTTATGGGGCCCAATGGTGTGACTGGCGTGCGCCCGATGGCCGTTCCATTAATCAGATTGATGAGGTGATCGAACAAATCAAGACCAACCCGGATAGCCGTCGGTTGATTGTGAGTGCCTGGAATGTTGGAGAGATTGATCAAATGGCACTGGCACCTTGCCATGCGTTTTTTCAATTCTACGTAAGGGATGGTGAGCTGAGTTGCCAACTCTACCAACGGAGTGCGGATTTATTTTTGGGCGTTCCTTTCAACATCGCCAGCTACTCACTTCTTACCCTGATGGTAGCGCAAGTGACCGGGCTTAAGCCCGGTGAATTCGTACATACCTTTGGTGACCTACATCTTTATTCCAATCATTTGGATCAGGCGAACGAACAGCTTGCACGGGAACCACGGCAACTGCCGATTATGCGAGTGAATCCTGAGGTGAAAAATATCCATGATTTTGTCTTCGAGGACTTTTCCATCGAACAATACGATCCGCACCCGCACATCAAGGCGGCAGTGGCGGTATGAGTGCCTTCAAAGCCATTGCCGCGATGTCTCTCAATCGCGTGATAGGGAAGGGGTTGGAGATTCCGTGGCATATTCCTGAGGACTTCAAGTGGTTTAAGGAGACGACGATGGGGCAAGTCTTAGTGATGGGACGGCGCACCTTTGATTCCATTGGCAAAGCGCTTCCCGGAAGGGAAACCATGGTCCTGACGCGTGGAGATTTTTCTCATCCCGAGGTAACGGTCATTCAATCATTGGATGAGGTTGTCCCGCGACTGGAGGGTCGTGCCGCTTTCATTGCGGGTGGAGCGCAAATCTATGAACAGGCACTGCCCCTCTGCTCGGATTTATTTCTAACCATTGTGCAGCGTGAGGCGGAAGGAGATGTGTTTTTTCCTGCCTTTGAGGATGGTTTTGAGGAAGTGAGTGTGTTGCGTGCAGAAAAAGAATTTTGCATCGTCCATTACAAGAACCGTCATTTGAAATAATGTCGGACATGCTTAAATCCTCAAGCGCTATGGCAGGGGCCACCTTGGTTAGTCGGCTTCTGGGTATGGTGCGTGAAATCTGCTACGCGCGTTTCATGGGTGACGGGTTGGTGGCGGGGGCCTTCGTCTTGGCCTTTATGATTCCTAATCTCTTTAGGCGACTTCTGGGAGAAGGAGCATTGATGTCCGCCTTTATTCCCGTCTTCAAGGAACAGGAAAAAAACTCGGGTGATCAAGCCATGTGGCGTACGGCCAATGCACTGATAAGCGGGTTAGTGTTGGTTTTATCAGTTGCTGTGGGACTGGGATTACTGGCAATTACCGCCGCTCTGGAATGGGGAGAGTGGGATGAGAAGACCCAATTGATGCTGCAACTCCTACGTTGGGTTTTTCCCTACTTGATGCTGATCTGCCTTGCGGCTGTGGCCATGGGGATACTCAATTCACGTGGCTATTTTTTCCTGCCGGCACTGGGTGCTTTTATTTTAAACGTGGTAATGATTGCCAGCGTGCTTTTTTTGGCACCGCGTTGGGGGACTGAACTCAAAGATCAAATCTTTGCCTTGACAGTGGGGGTTCTCGGAGCCGGGGTGGCACAGCTCCTCTATCAACTCCCTACTTTGTGGCGTGAAGGCTTTCGTCCACAATGGATTTCACCTTGGGCTGATGATTCAGTTCGAACAATTCTTCAGCGTTTAGGTCCAGGAGTGATCGGGGCGGCGGCCTTTCAGATCAATATTCTTGCGACCTATTGCATCGGTTTTTTCGTTGGGGAACACGTGGTGGCCTCCTACGGGTATGCGGTGCGTTTACTTGAGTTACCTCAGGGGCTTTTTGCTGTTTCCATGGCTACTTTTTTGCTGCCAACTTTGTCCGGGTTGGCCGCGGAAAAAAAGTTTGGTGAATTTCGAAACAATATTGATGAGGCTGCCCGACATTTACTTTTTCTTAACTTGCCGGCGGCGGTGCTGCTTTTTGTATTAGCTGAACCGATTGTGCAGTTACTCTTCCAATACGGGGCTTTTACTCAGGAATCTACTGAACGCGCGGCGTGGGCTTTGCGTTGTCTGGCGCCGGCCTTGCCGGGGTATTCACTGGTATTGATTTTGGCTCGTGCTTTTCACGCTTTGGGGGATATTAAAACACCGGTAAAGATCAGCATCTTTTGCCTTATTCTGAATCTGGTATTTGCCTTAATTTTGGTATTTCAGTTTGAGCCTAACCTTCGCCAGGGAGCCTTTGGGATCGCCAATACAGTTAGCTCAACGATGAATGCTGCACTCCTGTGGCGTGCTATCAAAAATAAGGAAGAATTGATGCCTATTGCCTTACCCGGATTAAGGAAACAACTGCCCGTGATGTTGGGGATGACATTGGTGATGGGGTTTTTCGTTTGGGGCCTTTCCGCAGGGTTCGAAATTCAGGATGCAGGAGTTTGGAGCCGGGTGTTGAAAGTGTTTTTCCCGGCTTTTATTGCGGTAGCATATTACTTGATTTTATCGTCATGGGCGAAACTGGACTCGACAAAGG
>CAJWKQ010000264.1 GCA_913041895.1 uncultured Verrucomicrobiales bacterium | reverse complement strand
AAATGCGCGAAACCCTCCGTGCTTGGCAGGAACAATTTGAAACCTTCGCTCTGGAGGTTATTTTTGATGAACGCCGTGACAACAAAGCTGCCTTATTGCGCGGAGTTCTGTTCGGACTATCCAAAATTTTCCTTGTAATCGTCAAGGGACGTAGATGGCTCTACGAAGCACGCATTATTCGAGATCATCCCTTAGGAGTGCAAGTTATTACAGTGGGCAACCTAACAGTGGGTGGAACAGGCAAGACCCCCGTAGTAGAAAAACTAGCACGAGTCCTTACTGATCAAGGCAGAAAAGTAGCTATTCTCTCTCGTGGCTATCGATCTAAACCTCCTCCCTTAGCCCAAAGACTACGAGATAAATTACTTTTACGCGAGGAGGCCACTCCACCTCGTGTGGTTTCTGACGGAACTAGTTTATTATTAAACTCAGAAGATGCTGGAGATGAACCATTTATGCTCGCCTCCAATCTTAATGATGTCGTCGTATTAACAGATAAGGATCGTGTTAAATCCGGCCGATACGCCATTGAGCTATTTGGTTGTGACACACTACTGCTGGATGATGGCTTCCAGTATTGGAAGCTCTCAGGCCGTAGACACGATATTGTCTTAGTAGACGCGCAACAACCCTATGGAAATGAACACCTACTCCCCCGAGGAACGTTACGCGAACCTTTCGATCATATCAAACGAGCAGACACAATTTTCATCACCAAAAGCAACGGAGAAAACGCACCACTTCGCGCAAGAATCCGAAAACACAACCCAAAAGCGGGCATCATAGAGTCGATCCACTGGCCTCTTTTTTTGGAAGACGTTTTTAACCCCAATCATCGAGAAAATATAGGATGGCTCAAAGGCAAAAAAGTTGCCACCTTGAGCGGCATTGCTCAGCCTGAAAGCTTTGAAAAGAGTCTGGTTCAACAGAAAGCTGAGCTGGTTTACACCAAGCGATTTGCTGACCACCACCGTTTTAACCAACAGGAAGTGCTCAATGCAATCAATCGTGCAAAAAAACGCAGAGCAGAAGTGATTATTACTACCCAAAAAGATGCTGTACGATTCCCAAAAGTTGATCGGCGCGACCTACCGATTTACTTTATGCGAGTGGAGATCAAAATACTTAGTGGAGCAAAAGATTTTGATGAATGTGTTCGTAAGATTTGTCTGCGTTAGTGCAAACTTTGATATATATCATAGCCAGTGCTATCATTAGACTGGCTTCCATCTCCCCTATAAGATGTCTGGCATGGGCAGGACGTCAAATGGGGACACTGACATGGTATATCGACCGGCGGCATCGTTTGGTGGCGATAGCAAATATTGAATCCGCTTTCCCGGAGCTAAGCCCTGATGCCTGTATTAGTCTTTCAAAGAGCAATTTTCAGCGATTAGGAGAAACCTATGCTTGTATTCTTAAAACCGGAGGAATGAATACTGAACAAATTAATAAAATTCTCTCTTTCGAAGGCTACGAACGCGTTGAAGAAATATTAGATAATGACCCAAAGACAAGGATTATTTTAGCCATTGGTCATTACGGAAACTTTGAACTTTTTTCATGGATCGGACTCGGAGCACCAAGTGCCAAACCCGCAACTACTTACCGTGCGTTACGCCAGCCCAAACTCACAAAATTGATGCTTAAGCTTCGTGAAAATTCAGGCTGCCTGTACTTCGAACGCCGAACTGAAGGCATCAAACTACAAAATGCCATGAAAACACCCCATATCGTTTTGGGGCTTTTAGCTGATCAAAATGCCGGTGACGGAGGCCTATGGCTACCTGTATTTGGAAGAGAAACATCTGTAAGCCCTGCTCCAGCCATATTTGCAAAAAGATATAATTGCCGTCTTTTTCCTTCCGCTTGCTTCCGCACCGAGCCTGGTCAATGGCAAATAGAACTCGGCCAGGAAATACCCATCATGGAAAACGGTCTTAAACGCAGCACTGAGAGCATCACTCGTGATATTATCGCTGCCCAGGAAAAAACCATTCTTCGTGATCCCGCAAATTGGTTCTGGGTGCATAATAGGTGGAAACCACGCCAAGTAAAAAATTCGTGACCCATTCGCAAAATATTCTCATTAGAGGGGTTAATTGGTTAGGAGATGCCATCATGACCTTGCCTGCCCTATATCGTCTTCGAGAGGCAAACCCAAAATCAAAATTCACCCTGCTCACCGACCAGAAACTGGCTGACCTCTGGGAAAATACAGATCATTTTGACGAAATTCTTACTTTCAAAAAAAGTGACTCACCTTGCACAATCGGTACTCGGCTAAAAAAATATACATATGATACAGCCTTAATCTTCCCAAACTCCTTTCGTAGTGCACTCGAATGTTGGTATGGAAACATTCCTAAACGAATCGGCTACGCTGGAAACTGGCGGAGCCTTCTTCTTACCGATCCCATAGGCCATAGAGCACAATCGGTACCCATGCGTAAAAGAGTAAAAATTGATATTGAATATCGCCTTATCAACAATCTTGATCGGCAGACTTTCCCTTCCAACGCACACCATATTCATCAATATTTGCACTTAGCTAAACAACTAGGTGCTGGCGATGAGCCTCTTGCACCAAAACTCATACGAAGGGAAAATTCTAGCTCTCTAGAATCAATTAATGTATCCCCGCCCTACATCGGACTCATTGCCGGAGCAAAATATGGCCCAGCAAAACGTTGGCCCGCAAAGAACTTTATCGAAACAGCAAATGCGATCGTTAAAGAATATCAAATTCATGTTTTACTTTTAGGTGGCCGAGATGATTGCGAAATTGCAAAAGAAATTGAAGTTGGACTTCCCTCTGAAAAAGTCACCAATCTTGCCGGCAAAACCTCGCTAACAGAACTAACCTCAATATTAGCAAACTGTGAAGTAGTTCTCTCTAATGATACTGGCCCTATGCATCTTGCGGCTGCCGTAGAAACCCCTGTAGTTGTCCCATTCGGCAGCACCAGTCCAGAACTTACAGGACCCGGATTGCCTCACAACCTCGCTTCTCCTCATCATTTGATACACACGGATGTCGGTTGCTCTCCCTGTTTTTTAAGAAAATGTCCCATTGATCTCCGATGTTTCAAGAGTATTACCGTGGAAAATGTCTTGGCAGCTGTTGAAAATGTGCTGGCAACTAAGAACTGAGGTACGCTTGCGTTCACACCATACCTGCGCTTTACTTTCGCCCAAGTGAAAATAACCGAGTTAACGGATCAACTGATTGCCTCCTATGCCAGCGTAGGCGGTATAAATCATTTAGATGGTACGAATCTCCCCTGCAAAAATGGAATTGTCGGTATTACCAACGATCTATTACAATTACTATTTCCTGGGTTTTTTGATAATAAAATTACGCACTCTTCAGAAATTAAAATGGAGACTGCATTATTAATGGATTCAGTAGCCGGCCGTTTGGAGGATGAAATCAGTAAAAGCATCTCTTATAACCCTCCAAACGAAACATCAGAAAACACTACTCGAGGGGAAGCAAAAGAATTAACGCTACAGTT
>CAJWKQ010000263.1 GCA_913041895.1 uncultured Verrucomicrobiales bacterium | reverse complement strand
ATTACCTTAGCCTTCCAAGCTAATGACGCGAGTTCGATTCTCGCCACCCGCTCCAACTTAACTCTTCGATGAGCGCGTCCACAAAGACAGATATTTCTAGAATCTTGCGGAGGTTGAAGGAGTGCGGTCTGCGCCTGACACGTAATCGAGAGAATCTGGTGGAAGTATTGGCTCAGTCGAAACAGCCTTTGAGCGCTGATGAATTGCGTCAAAAAGCTGGGTTTGCGGCAACGGATTTGGTCACCGTTTACCGAAACCTAGAAGCATTCCAGAGCGCTGGGATTCTTCAGCGAATCCCTTTGGAAAACGGCTCTCAACTCTTCGAGCTAACTGATTTGGGTGATCACTATCACCACTTAATTTGTAGGGAATGCCATAAAACGGAGAGGCTTGAAGTTTGTCTGGGGGAGCAATTGTCAAACAAAGCCAAATCGCTGGGATATAAACAGATTGCACATGTTCTTGAAGTTTACGGCATTTGTGGCGAATGTGATGCGCAGGCGACTTAGTTTTCATGAAAAAAATAATTACAGTTCTAGTATCGGCTTTAGTTATAGGCTGTGGAGATAATCACGACCATGATCACGACCATGATCACGACCATGATCACGACCATGATCACGACCATGAACATGGCGCTGGCGGTCATAGCCATAAGGCACCGCACGGTGGCATTCTTGTTGATGTAGAGAATGAATTTTGCCATTTAGAATTTTTACGTGAGCCCGGTACTAAGAGGTTGCTAATGCATGCAATGCGCTTTCACCCGGAAGGGCTACTCAAGTTCTATGTCGAAAAAATTTCTGTGAATGCAAAGATTGGGGAGGAGGTTAAGGAATTTTACCTCAAGCCTATGGAGCTGGATGGCGTTACCTCGACAAAGGAACCTACCTCCCTTTATGTCGCTGAGATTGATTGGCTTGGAGATGATTCAGTCTTTGAGGCCACTTTGGGTGACTTCATGATTGAAAATAAGACGCTCAAGAATATATCATTTAAGTATCCGGGGAAATAAGCCGGTCATTCATTGATTCGGTACAAGGCCATAGGGGTATGTGTTGCCGCTGTCGGCATAGGGTGGATTCTCAATATATTGAGGCCATCGACCTCTATTGTAAATTTTCAAGAATTAACCCATCCGGAAAACAGAGGGACGTATACTGTTACTGGATTTGATCTGCTCTCGGATTTTACTTTTCAGGTTCCAGAAGTATCGTGTGAGGATCCTAGAGCGCTTGAAATTCTCCAATCCAATGAGATCCCAGAATCCGTTAGGAGGCTTAATAATCAAAAGGTGGCTATACAGGGGTATATGCTTCCTCTGAAGTCAGTTGGGGGGAGAGTAAAAGAGTTTTTGATTCTCAGGGATCATTCGTGGTGTTGTTACGGCAAAATTCCCGAAATTAATGAGTGGATAAGCGCAAAATCTAAAATTGGATTTAAGCCGGTTCTCGATGTTCCGATTAATTTTTATGGAAAGTTGATGGTAGGGGAGAAGTTTGATGAGAACCGTTTCTTGGTAGGCATTTATCAGATGGATTGCGACACTTTGGGGCCCCCATATTAGGTCTTTTAGACCTATATAAACCTGATTTCTTTAATGAAAAACACTTGCATTAAGTGAGGTGATGGGTGGATACTTAAGGCAGCTACCGCTTATGCAGGCTCAGGTTAACGTTGATACGAGTGTTAAGATTGGTCACGAAAGTGCCTTGTTTGATCGGGTGGGGGTATGTGCTTCTACTCTGTGCGCGGTCCACTGTATTCTTATGCCGTGGTTTATCATGCTGATGCCGGTTCTTGCAGGTACAGTTTTGACTAGTTCTAGATTTGAGAATATTTTTGTCGGCATATCTATCTCGCTAGCAGCGTTTTGTTGCTATCGAGGTTGCATGAGACATGGGAAATGGTTGGTCATGTTCCCGCTTGTTTTTGGGTCCGTAGTTTTATTTGGGGTTCGGCTGTCTGCTCCGGAAATATGCTGCTTGGAGGATATCAGCTGGACTCACGCATTTGCTTCAGCATTTGGGGGGGTGCTTTTAGCTAGTTCTCATTTTTTAAATCTTAAATATTCCCGCCAATATACACCTGAGCAAAAAGCACCATGTTGCCATTCTACTTCTTGTGATGCACATGAAGAGGATGAATAGTGTGCGTATTGCGTAATTTATGCGCTGAACGAGATGGGTACGTTTAATTTTCAAGCTAAAATATGAAATATGAGAATGGCTCAAAAAATGCTTAAGAGGCCGTGCATGTACATTGTGTCTGGCAGGCAGGGTTTTACTTTGATTGAGCTCTTAGTGGTAATTGCCATTATTGGGATCTTGGCTAGCATGCTCCTTCCTGCGCTAGCTCGAGCAAAAGCAAAGGCAAACCGCATGAAGTGTATAAACAACCTTCGCACCATCGGTCAGGGGATGGTGATGGCCGGCCGGCTCCCGTGGAATGCTACGCCCCGGACACTTGATTCGGCCTACGGGAAGGGCAATCATCATCATACTTTGGACGTCGAGCGCCTCTGGAGGCCAATTGGCAAGAATGTAGCTACACCTAAGATTTTTATGTCGCCCAGCGACCCAGAAGTTCAGGAGCATCTTGAAGGTGTAATAGCCGGTGGTTTTGGATGGAGAAAAGGGGAATTGGAAGCTTCGGCTCAAAGTTACGCGATTTATTTAGGAGCTTCTTCCATGAGGCCTAATAACTTAATTGCCAGCACGCGTAATATTGAAGCCCTTCCGGAAGTATCACCGTGGAAATGGCATTGGGCAACAGCAGCTCCTAATCCGGAATTCGGAATCACTTTATGGAAGAATGGTCGAGTCAATGCCTCCTTCCGAGGTGCAGACGAGATTGATACATCAGCAAAAGCGATGCCTGGAGGTCCTGATTTAGATGAGATCACGATGGCTGGTTTGAACAAGAGTCAGGGTAATATAGCCTACATGGATGGCTCTGCCAAACAGTCCAGTGATGCTGATTTGACTAGCAGTCTCGGGGCAATGATGAATTCCCGTGGAGGGACAACGAAACTTCCTGCACCTTTTGCTACGAGGCCTTTTCTGGAGGAAGGTCATTCTCATTAACTGTATGTGGAATATGGTGGAGAAAACTAACAAATCTCTAAAGACATTAGGCTTTGCTCTCTTATTCATGGCTCTAGGCCTGAACTGGGGTGGTGTTCAGCTCGGAATATGGGCTGTATCTTCATTAGGCAATTCCAGCGAAATGACCTTTGAGAAGGCCTTTAAACATTCGTTGGTTGAATATGAGCAAAGCCAGGATGATCAGGATTGTGTATGTGTGCCTTGTCAATTAACTGAAAGTGATAGCCAAGAGCATCCTAGTGGAGTACTGACATTGTTCAGTTTTTTGGCAGAAGCAACGTTGCTGCCGACTAAAGACAATTTCCTTTTCGAATCAATACATAACCTACTTACAATTGATAGCTATTCAGATTTATGTCGCATGAATTCCCCCCCGCAGTCTCCACCTCCGCAGTCCTTCGTTTAAAATATCTTCTTACACCGATTAA
>CAJWKQ010000262.1 GCA_913041895.1 uncultured Verrucomicrobiales bacterium | reverse complement strand
CGGATCAAAAACACAATTGCCAATGATAATGAAATGGCACTTGCTGCTTAGTATTACTAGGTAAGCGCGGTTCGGAGGGCGCCGGGCAACAGAAGCCCTCCACATAAACCAAAACGTCAGAGCTAACATGGCAGAAAATAAATTAAATTACAAAAAAATGGTAAATGACGCACTCAGACAAGTTGTGTTACGCACTCTGAGATCCGTCGCTCAAGATGGACTTCCTCCAGGGCACCACTTATATATTTCCTTTCTGACGGCGTTGCCAGAAACAAAAATTGCGGCTGAGCTTAAGCAACAATTCCCTGACGAAATGACGATAGTCTTGCAAAACCAATTCTGGGATTTGGCAGTTACCGACGAAGGCTTTAGTGTAACGTTGAATTTTAATAAAATTCCCCATGAGTTAGTAATCCCAATAAAAGCACTAACTGGTTTTGCCGATCCGCTTGCAGAGTTTACCTTGCAATTTGGGGGGGAAGATAGCACCGGAGCCTTTGACGAGGGTGCCACCGTAGAGAAAACCACGGTTGGTGAAAGTGAAGCAAAAATTGAAAAAGTAGTAGAGTTAGATAATTTTCGGAAAACATAGGCAACTATTAATGCTCTTCACCTCAATTAATAGAATTCTTATTCAATTGTATCAAAGACTATTCCCATATCTTCCCAAACTTTGAGGAAAGAGAATTAGACGGCACATAACAAGTTACTAAAGCCAAAAATAAACCCCCTTCCAGAGACACATTCAACATGACTGATTTTATGTTTCAAGAACTTTTCCCCCTTGGACCGGACACCACGAAGTACCGCCAATTAACAAATGAATTTGTGAGTTCTGGTAAATTTGAAGGCCAAGATATTTTGAAAGTTAGACCAGAAGCACTAACCTTGCTGGCTTCTGAGGCAATTCGAGATATATCTCATCTGCTCCGTTCGAGCCATCTTGAACAACTAGCCAACATCCTCAACGATCCTGCGGCCTCAAAAAATGATAAATTCGTTGCCCTAGAACTGATTAAAAATGCCAACATATCTGCTGCTGGAATCCTACCCATGTGTCAAGACACCGGCACTGCGATAGCAATGTGCACCAAAGGTCAACAAGTATGGACCGGATTCAACGATGAAGAGTCGATAAGTAGAGGAGTATTTGAAGCGTATAGAGATTTGAATCTTCGGTTTAGCCAAGTAGCGCCACTGAGTCTTTTTGAGGAAGTAAACACCAAGAGCAACCTTCCCGCACAGATAGACATCTATAATAAGCCTGGAAAAAATTACGAGTTTCTTTTTGTGGCGAAAGGTGGCGGCTCTGCTAACAAAACTTTTTTATTTCAGGAAAGCCCCGCCCGTTTACATCCCCAGAATTTGATTGACTTTTTAGAGCAAAAATTGCGCTCTTTGGGAACGGCAGCATGCCCTCCCTATCACCTGGCCGTGGTAATTGGGGGTACTACAGCTGAACTCAATCTAAAAACTGTAAAATTAGCAAGCTGCAGATATCTGGATAACCTTCCTTCGCAAGGGAGTTCTTCAGGGCATGCCTACCGTGATCTCGAGTTAGAAAACAAGCTTCAAAAACTCACCGAATCCTTTGGCATCGGTGCTCAGTTTGGCGGGAAATATTTCTGTCACGATGTTCGAGCAATCCGCCTACCTCGACACGGTGCCAGTCTGCCTATCGGGATCGGCGTTTCATGCTCCGCAGACCGTCAAGCTCTCGGAAAAATAACTAGTGCAGGCGTCTTCCTTGAACAACTTGAATCCAATCCCGAATCTTATTTGCCAGACGCACCGGAAAGCGCGCCCAAAGAGCCAGTGGTTGAGATTAATCTGAACAGACCCATGAAAGAAATCCGGGCTACCTTATCAAAATATCCGATTAAAACTCGTATTTCTATTTCGGGGCCTATGATTGTTGCTAGAGATGCAGCACATGCCCGTCTACAAACCGCGCTCGACGCAGGGGGTTCGCTTCCTGATTATTTCAAAAATCATTGTATTTATTATGCTGGGCCCGCCAAGACCCCAACAGGCTATGCAACCGGATCATTTGGCCCCACTACGGCTGCCCGTATGGACCCTTTTGTCGAACCCTTTCAAAAAATGGGGGCATCCCTTGTTATGCTAGCGAAGGGAAATCGGACAGCCAGCGTAAAAGATAGTTGCCAGAAATACGGGGGCTTTTACTTGGGTTCCATAGGCGGTCCCGGCGCTCGCCTAGCCAACGACTGCATAAAGAGTGTGGAATGCATTGCCTACGAAGATCTAGGCATGGAGGCTATTTGGAAGATTGAGGTAGAGGACTTTCCCGCTTTCATAATAGTGGACGACAAGGGCAATGACTTTTTCTCTCAGCCTCGCGAGGCTTAACAGCCAAACCACATTTCTCTGCCAAAAATTTAATCCTCTAGCCGCGCCTTAAACGATTGGGCTGCTTCGTTCCATTCTTGAACCAACACATTTCTTTCCTCAACTGCTGCTTGCGCCTCACTTATTAAACTATCCCGGCGACCCTCGATGGACCGGACCAAATCAACAGTCTCATTTAGGGCTTTTTCTGTAGAAGATATTTCTCGTAATAGTCTACTAAGCTCATCCTCATTCTTTTGGGCTAAAGAAACCAAACAGGCGGCATATGTCTCCAAAGCGGCAGAATACTCCCCTGTCGAGTCTAAACCATTTTTCATCTCTTCAGGACCTGCTATTGTCCCATCTGGCAACTGCGGTTTATCCGGCCTTAACCCGCAATCCTCAGCCGCCACAGGTAGCGCGGCAAACGACAACCAAATTATTGAGCCCAAATAAATTATTTTTCTCATTATACCTCCTAGCATCGCAACAGAGGATAACACAAGAATCTAGGAAAATGATAACCTAAAAAAGGCGAGTACCCGGAAAAGCAAGCCACCAATGCATGCTCTAAACCTTGGGGAATCCCACCAAGCTGGTACAAATTCCGTTACCCTCGCAATTTCGAACAACGTTCAATCCCGCAACAGTTGCTGCAAAAGATCACGGAAATCAGTATCCTCCAACTGGCTGGGTGTTATGTTATCTTCAACAGGCTCCGATTTCTCAGCAGAACCTCCCTCAATAAGTTGCTCAATTAAATTCTCCGCCGCCCCTATAGAATTAAGCCCCTCAAGAGTTTGTTCCAAACTGGCATCCTCTGCATCGTTTACTATTTCTTGAATACCCTCCGGAGCAGGTTGGACCTCATGAAAAACTGATCGCAAATAGCTTTCCAACTCTGTCACACGCACTCCCACATCCGGCGCTCCCACCTCGCCCTCAATATCTAGTGTGATGGGCAAGGACAATTCATGGTCAACCAAAAGAGCCTTTACTTCTAGATCCTGTGTCCACGCCCTCAAATCTATAAATCCGGAAATACTAGCCTTTCCTTCATCTAAAACAAAAACCAAGTCTTCTGTTTTAATTTTCCCTTTCTTGATTTCAAAATTTCCGTTGAAACCTGTGAATGACGTTTGCCCCCCGCCCAAAATTGTGGGAACGAGATCAATAAAATCACCAACTTGATCTAGGCTACGCGATTTTTCAAAAAACTCATTG
>CAJWKQ010000261.1 GCA_913041895.1 uncultured Verrucomicrobiales bacterium | reverse complement strand
GGAAGTCCCGACCCGCAGTTCGGAATGTCAGTTGCTCATGGTCAAAACCCAATCGGTCCAAAACAGTGGCGTGAATGTCTTTAACATGTACTTTATTTTCGGCAGCTGCTCCACCCAGTTCATCGGTTGAACCATAGGCCATTCCGCCCTTGATTCCGCCTCCCAATAAAACTGTGCTTAAGCCTCGCGCATTGTGACTTCTGCCGCCAGCTCCGTCTTCAGTTGGACTGCGGCCGAATTCACTCGTGATATAAATTAATGTGTCTTCGAACAATCCACGTTCCTTGAGGTCGTCAACGATCGCTCCAATAGCTGGGTCGAGCTGATCGGCGTTGCGTTGTGCTCTTTGGGCTATGCCTCCATGAAGATCCCAGCCACCTTGCCGGACTTGCACGAACCGGACGCCTCTCTCCAGTAATCTTCGGGCGATTAACATTTGACGTCCTTGTCCATTATTACCGTATTTGGCTGTTGTTTCCGGCTTTTCAAGTGAAATGTCAAAAGCTTCGCGAGCATCAGTTTGCATGCGGTAAGCCAATTCAAATGAGTTTATTCGTGCTTCTAAATCTCCTTCCGCCTGACGCTTTTGCTTATGTACTTCGTTGAGTTTAAGTAGCAAGTCCAGTTGCTTGCGTTGATCGCCGCGTGAGGCAAAGTCACTTTTGATATTTTTAATGATGTCCTCAATCCGTGTGTTGTTGGCATTAACGAAGGTCCCCTGGTAGGCTCCGGGCAGGAATGCATTTGTGTAGTTGCGGGCATCGGGGCCACCACCCGGACTCATGGTGATAAAGCCAGGTAGATTCTGGTTTTCGGTGCCAAGGCCGTAAAGCACCCAGCTTCCTACTGCCGGGCGGATTTCTTGCATCTCACCAGTGTTCTGCATGTAAGTTGCCGGGCCATGGGCTGGTGCGTCAGTATATGTGGAACGCACAATGGCAACATCATCAGCATGGCGTCCAAGATTCGGCCAAATTTCGGACATCTGCAGACCACTCTTACCGTATTTTGGAAATTTAAACGGTGAAGCCAAAAGTTTACGATTACCCTTGGCTTTGCCTCCACTCGCGTTGAGTTCAGGGCGTGGATCCCACAAGTCCATGTGGGGTGCCGCCCCAGCTAGAAAAATATTTAGCACCCGCTTGGCTTTGGCTGTTTGCGGGGGTTGCTTTGGAGCCAACGGACTGTTTCCGTTTGATTGGCCCAAAAGTCCCTGCTCTGAAAGCATAGCCGAAAGCGCAAGGGCCCCAAAACCGGTGCCAGTCTGCTCCAGCCATTCACGGCGTGTTAGGAACGCATCTTTAACCCGGACGGTGTGGTCGGCTTTGTTGTAGAGCGGATAATCGTGGTTGTTCATGGCAAAATTAATGTATGAGTAAACCAAGAGGCCATCTGGCGTTGGCTGTTGAAGAAAACTACCATTTTTTGGTAGTTTCGCAACGGTATTAAGAAAAAAAATCGTCAAAAAATAGCGCGAAATCAGTTTTTATTGGCATTGGGTATAAGTTCCGCCGTGCGAGCGTTGTCACTTTGCCGAATGCCGACTAATTTTGGGCTGTGAGGTTTTTAGGAGTGGTAATGGCGGTTTGGGTTCTGACAGGTTGCGGCACGATTCAGACCCTCTCAGGAACGGGGATAGTAAAAGTTTTGCCCCATTATTTGGATGAGGAGGGGCAGCACACCGATGGCCCCACGCTGCTCCACCGTGATTCCTATCAGGATGAGCTTCGTGATAATCCTAAACTGACCCATTCAATACGTTACGATGTAAATTGGTATGGTACAGGTGAAGTCACCTTGCGCCTTGAGTTGCGAAATAGCGAACCCGGTTCAAAACCAATATCTATGGAGCAGCGGATTGTGAAATCCGGGTTAGGGAACAGGCATTGGGCTTCCATTAAGATAGATCCTGAAACTTATCGCGAGTTTGGCCGACCTTATTCGTGGCGGGTTTCTCTGTGGCGTGGACAGGAAATGCTGGATGAGGAGGAATCGTTCCTCTGGTGATTTTATTCTCAGAACAACGGTTATTCACTGTTGAGTTTATCACCAACCCAATAACCTATGCAAAGAATGAAACAACTTCCTCGTGCTACGCTATCCGCTAGGCCTTAGAAGATCATTTACGAAGGCGGCTGAGCTCTGATTGACACGGGACGTTAAATGTGGCTCCAGCCAGTCTTTGCAGGGAGGCTACAGGATCGCCCGGTGCCGGCTAATCAAAAGGTCCTGTCACTTAACTACACCCACCCCCAAACATCTGACACGGCACCGGCGTGCTCAGAAAAAACTATTACAATTGGGCTCTCGACAAATGTTGCTATTCTATTCCACGTTTCGTCCATGGGTAAACCCGTGATCCTTATTTTGTGTACTGGAAACAGTTGTCGTAGTCATTTGGCTGAAGGGGTTTTACGTTCAGCGGTTGATGAATCAGTAGAGATAGCCAGTGCTGGTTCTAGTCCGGCGGGTTATGTGCACCCAGTTGCAGTGGAGGTTATGGCTGAGATTGGTATTGATATCACCGGCCACACATCCAAGCATCTCAATGAGTTTCTTGAAAAAGACGTCCGTACGGTGATTACTGTTTGCGACAATGCTGATCAGGTCTGTCCGATGTTTCCAGGTCAGATCGAAAAGAATCATTGGCCATTTGATGATCCAGCAAAGATTGAAGGTAGTGAGGAGGAGATACGTACAGGTTTCCGCCGTGTTCGAGACGAGATAAGGGGGAAATTCGAGGCTTATGCCCAAGAACTAAAAGTTTAGTTTTGTGGCGGACGGGCAGCCTGTTTTGCAGCAATGAAGTCGGAGTGATCCAGCCGCAATAAATCTTGTACGCGCCGGATTAGAAGTTCCTCGTATTTGTCGATATTCCCATCAGCAAAAGCTACGCGCCACATGGCAGTCAAAATGGCGCATTTATCTTCGTGATCTAGATTTTCATTTAAAAGGTGAGTATAAGGGAAAAGGTCGGTGGCCCCCGGAGTTTCTTCTTTGGCTTTTTCCAGCAGGGTTTGCACTTCTGAATAATTGAGAGACAAGTGTGTTTCCAATGCGCTGATGATAGTACGGGTTTCTTCGGGGTCATCGGCATAATCAGCTTCGGCAACCTCCAATAGCAACGCAGCACAGGCCATGTTGATCTGCTCCTGTGAATCTTTCGGTGTTTCGGCAGGGGGCTCGCCTTTTTCTTTCTTCTTCCCGCCGAAGATGTCCATGAATCCCATAACTCGCGTTAGACTACCCACATTAATCGATTTGGTCCATGTTCAGGTGCTCGACCTATCGGTTTTTTTCCCTTAGCTTTCACCTATGAGTGAGCCCGTAAAAGTTATGGCCATAATTGGCAGTTTGCATGAGAAATCGGTGACCAAAGTAGCGGTCAACTACGTTGCTGAGGGTTTACGCGAGACGGGTTGTGAAGTGGATATTCTGGATTTGGCACAGGAGAGTCTGCCATTGGTGAATACCGATTCTACTTTTGGAGCTGACTATTACGGGCCTTTGGCCGAAAGGGTTAAGGCTGCTAATGTCTTTATTTTAGGCACGCCAGATTATCACGGCAGCGTGAGTGGTGCTCTGAAAAATTTCACTGACCACTTCTGGA
>CAJWKQ010000260.1 GCA_913041895.1 uncultured Verrucomicrobiales bacterium | reverse complement strand
AGGTTCAGGTTTGAAGCCATTAATGTAACTGTAGCGCGTTGGGGTTTGCTTTCTAGTTTAGCAACCAGAAAGAGGGCGCAATCTATACCTCTCAAAATGATTGTCAAGCAACCTCAAGCAAATATCTATGTCATTAATACATACGTGAATATTTTTAATTCGATTAATTTAATAAGGTTAATAACTGAAGAAACTGCAAGTTTTACTTTTTAATTTATTAGACAGGCTTTTCTATTTAATTATGACGCTCATGGTTCGTCTTTCAATTATGGTTCTCTGTGTGATGTTGATTAATGCCGTGAATGCAGCGGAAAGCTCAACTGCTCAACAGATCCTTGGTTTGGGTTGGGATGCCCTGAAGGGTTTTGGGCAAATTATCACCAAAGCACTACTTCACATGATTTTATGGGGTATTTTTGGATTTATATTAGGGATAGTTGGTGGAGTTTTTCTATGGCGTGCGCTCCGTGATTGCGGGTGGATGGATGTGCCTTGGAGGTGGTACAAGTATGTTCGCTGGATGTGGCCGGTTTTGATTGTAGCCACGCTGTCTCTGGGACTGGGGTCTACTCTAGCTACGTGGGGTTCTGGTCGTGCGTTTAAAAAAGCTTCCCGGAAAGGAGAGGTAATTGAAAAAGCCGTATTCAATACTTACGCCATGGTGATGGTATGGCGCTTGGATCCCAAAGGATCGGATATCAATGGGACGGCTCTGATGGAAAAGGATTTGGCTAACGGACTAGCCAAACTAAAGGAAGCTGCCGGTAAGTTTACTGAAGTTGAAGAGCAGGCTCGTGAAACGGCCATGAAGGAAATGGAGGATAAGGTTGGTGGCGGTAAAATGCGAAAAACGATATATCGCGAAATACTTACATTCATTTGGGATCAGCAAATTAAATCTGAGCTTACCAGTAATGAGGCTGCTGAATTTTTGAGTGACGCTTTACAAGCGGAAAAATCCGGGGGGTCAGAGACTGCCGTGATAGCGATCCGAAAAAAAATCATGGCTGGGGTTTACAAGGCGGTGGATGAATCGGTTAACTCCGTCACATATCAGATTATTTGGGCGATTCTGCTGACTATGGTATTAGTTTTGTCGGTGCCTCTGATTCCATTTTGGTTGGTCAGGTGGTTATGGCTCCGAAAATATCCTGAACCTGCCGAGATGAAAGTGGTGGAGCATGACGATGAAGAGCCACCAGCCATAGAACAGGATGAATCTTGATTAGAATAAACGGTTAATAACTTCAGCTAGATCTTGAGGAGGGGCTCTTGCCCCTCTGTCATAATGTCGCCACACTTTGTGCCGTTCAATTTGAGATGAAATTAAATCGTTCCTATTGTTTATTACCGTCACTATTGATGGTTTTGGGTTTGAATGGAAATTTGGCTGCACAGGATGCTGTGCTCATTGCCAAGGGTAAGGAGTTATTCCAGACAAAAATTTGTTTTACCTGTCATCAGGTAGATGGTGCTCCGCCAGCATTGGCAGGAGTAGCCATGAAAGCCCCCAAGTTCGAAGGCAATTTTTGGGGCAAGGAACGCGCCGTTACCCTCGGTTTTGGAGGGAAGGACGCCAAGGCCAAGTTTGATGAAGCCTATTTCATTGAGTCTATTCGTAATCCCATAGCCAAGGTTGTGAAGAGCGCAGCGGCTCCAATGCCGCCACCACCTGCGGTAAATGATGAGGAAATGAAGTCGCTAATCGCTTACGTGAAATCACTGAGTGATGGCACCGCTCCGGCAACTGGTGGTATTGTTGCCAAGGGTGCGCTGAAGAAATTCCGCTATCGCGTGTATGAAGGTTCTTGGAATAAGCTGCCAGATTTCGAAAAGCTTAAGCCGGTAAAGACCGGTGAGGCCGCAAGCGGAATCGCTGACACCAACTTCTCCAAGAAGCGTGATAATTTTGGCATCGTCATTGAAGGCGAACTCGAGATCAAAAAGAAGGGTAAGTATACCTTCAATCTGGGATCTGATGATGGATCGCGTCTTTTAGTCAATGGGATGCCTGTTGTGGTGAATGATGGAGTCCACGGTGTTGTTAGAAAATCTGGTTCCGCCAATCTTGATGAGGGTGTGAACTTGGTCCGTATTGAGTATTTTGAGAAAGGAGGCGGCGAGCATTTGTCCTTGGATATGTCAGGTCCAGGCATCAAGAAGCTGCAGTTGGCCCGAAATACTGCTCCACAAGGTGGGAAAAAGCCAGCTATTGCCACTGGCAATCCCATTGTGCCAGAGAACAATGAAGCGGTGATCTATCGCAACTTCATTCAGGGCGCTTCTCCGCGCGGCATCGGCGTGGGCTATCCTGAAAACGTCAACATCTGCTTCGATGCCAATGCTCTTAACATTGTGATGACTTGGCACGGTGCGTTCATGGACGGGGCCAAACACTGGAATGGTCGCGGCCAAGGGTTCCAACCTCCCAGTGGGCATTATCTGATCAATCTCAAGCGTGTACAGGCTATCGCTCAATTACCTGATGCGAAGGCGCCATGGCCGGAGCTCAAGCTCGGTAATAATGATGATGACCGCGCCAAGGGGCTGCAGTTTCGCGGCTACCGACTCGTGGAAGGCCGCCGGCCGGTGTTCAAGTACACTGCAGGCCAGACTGTAATTGAGGATTACGCGATCCCCGAGGTCGGCGCCCTCCCATCCTTCACCCGGCAGCTCACCTTCACCGGTAGTGGTAAATACTACTACCTCGCCGCTGCAGACGGGTTCATTGAGAAACAGGGTAATAGTTGGAAGGTTGGCAAGATTCTAAAGCTTACGCTTGATACTTCGGATGCGCTCATTTTGCGAGATGGCGCTGACGGCAAGGAACTTCTGGTGCCGGTTACTGTGGATGGCAAGGCCATCCTGCGCGCCAAGTACGAATGGGACCTCAACTAAAACCGTTTAAGGAGATTTGATAATGAAGAAATTTACGCTGATCGCCGGCCTTATCTTGGCTGGTCTCACCACACAGGCTCAGCCGAAACAGGACGACTACTACAAGTTTACCCGTATACCACTGCCCGAGAATGTCGTGCTTGAGGCCGGTGGTATCGCCATGCTGCCTAATGGCAACCTCGCTGTTAGCACACGTCGCGGCGACATCTATACCGTTAGCAACCCGCTCGGTACGGCAGACGACATGAAGGTGAAACTTTTTGCCCGCGGCCTGCACGAGCCGCTCGGGATTCACTGGAACGATGGCTGGCTCTACGCTACGCAGCGCTGCGAAGTGACACGCATCAAAGATGAGGACGGGGATGGCCGTGCAGATATCTTTGAAACCTTCAGCGACGGCTGGGGGATAAACGGTGATTACCATGAGTATGCCTTTGGTTCGCAGTTTGATCCCGATGGAAATATGTGGATCGTTCTGTGTCTGACTGGTTCCTTTAATAGCAATACTCCTTACCGCGGTTGGTGTGTGCGCGTGAATAAGAAGGGAGAAATGATCCCGACGGCCAGTGGCATTCGCAGCCCCGGTGGTATCGGCCTCAACCATTTGGGCGATGTATTTTACTCTGATAATCAGGGGCCGTGGAATGGCTCCAGTTCCTTAAAGCATTTGGCGCCGGGCTCCTTCCAGAGTCATCCGGCCAGCTTCAAGTGGTGGGATCTGCCACTGGTGAAAAAGCACATGGGCTC
>CAJWKQ010000259.1 GCA_913041895.1 uncultured Verrucomicrobiales bacterium | reverse complement strand
ATTGGTAGCCGCCCTGCGGTAAACTCCGGTTTATCTCAAGGGCGGCTTTTTTGTGCCTATTTATGGTTAAGTTGTTTGCGAGGGAGGTTCAGCTGGGGTCTGTAGGGCATCATATTCCAGTCCGAACAGAATGGAGAGGCGGGTAGTCCTGCCTTGTCGTAAAGATTCCACGCAAAATCTTTTGTCGTCCGCAGATTGCAGGCATAGCGAACGGCTACTGGATTTCTTACTGCGTCACTTTTGACCGTTACTTTCTTCCCATCAATAATGGCATTGGCCCGATGCCATACTCCATCTTTCCCTGTTATTTCAAATCCATTAAGGATTCCATTTTTAACTTCAGTAACCTTACCCACGGTTGCCTTGCCTGCCATGAGCCCTTCATGTACTTGGTCAAACTCAACATGGATGACTTCGTTATCGATTTTTATGGATCGATACAGAGGCCCGCTAAAGTGAATCTTACGCGAATATACTTTTGCCAGAGGCCAAAGCGCTAGACGTTCTCCAACGTCAATTTTGTTGGGAGGATGAATGTCATTTTGATGGTCCAGATCAATGGTAACTACCATTCCTGTATTTAATACATCCATTGCGCGTCGTTGTTCTTCCCGTGCATACGTCCAGGCGTAACTATTCCATTGAGGAAGTTGAACGTAATAAAAAGGAAGGCTTGGCTGATTCCAGGCTTTTCGCCACCCGCTAATCAAGGCGCGCATTTTGTGGGCATAATCACGTGGGTCTTCGCCAATGCCGCAATTCGATTCAGCCTGATACCATATCGCTCCACGAATAGCGTAGGGAACAATTGGATGAATCCGGCTATTATAAATTGCTCCAGCCAGCCATGCGGGGCTTCTTACAAAGGTACCTCCTCGGATTTCCTTAATCGTTTCAATCTTTCCAGCCTTGGTGAGCTTACTCAATTTTTCGAGTGTTGGATGGCCAGTAAATGCCTTAATGGGGATAAAAGGCTCGATGGGTTTTCCGCCCCAAGAACAATCGATGATACCGATGGGTACCTTGAGCTCCAAATGTAACCTACGTGCAAAAATAAAACCTACTCCGGAAAAATGGTGGACGGTCTTAGGGGAACAAACCAGCCAACTGCCGCCGGTGATATCATCTTTGGGGGTGGGCGAATCTTTTTCGTTTATCTTCCGGTAACGAAATTCTGGGAAGTCAGCTGCATCAGCTAATGCTTTTCCTTCAGGCAAACGATTAGCCATACCGCGTACGGTGTATCCCATGTTCGATTGCCCGCCAGAAAACCACACCTCGCCTACCAGTACATCATTGATGGTGAAAGACTCTTCTCCACTAGTTACTTGAAGTTTACGCCCGGTGCTATTGGCTTTCATGGGTTTAAACCATGCTTTCCATTGTCCTTTGCTATCAGTCTTTGTTCTTACAGTTTGGCCGTCAAATCGGACAGTGACCACTTTCTTGGCATTTGCTATTCCCCAAATTGGAACATTTGCATCCTGCTGCAATACCATCCGGTCTGAGAATATTTTTGCCGGTTGAAGGGCAGCATACCCGGCCATCGAACCCAAAAGTAAGATGATTGTAGACAATGGAACCGGAGTTTTACCCATTAAAATTTACTTCGCTAGTTGGTTTAAAAAAGCGCGGCAGGAGAAGGCGACAAACATGGCAAGGTCCTTATCGCCGGGTAGGACGACCGTAGCGGGAGTGTCAGGTGGCCGAATGGTCTCAGCACGCTTGAGGGCTACAGTCATCGGCGCCTTGGCAATCATGGCTTTGGGGCCCAGTAGTTCGATGGTACGGGCGGCGTGGGTGACGATGATGAGGTTTTCATGTTGGAGATCTTTTATAAGTGCCTGAATAGCAGCCTCGAGATCTCCATGGTGGGCCAATGTGTTGGCCGCTTCAATACGCACTGCAGGTGAAGAGTCGGTTAATGCTTTGTGTAATTGAGCTTGGGTTTTTGTTTCCAAAGTTTTCAAGTGTGCGAGGCCTATAGCGCCCCAGTAGCGAATATTGGCATTCTTGGATCGCAGGTTTTTTGTCAGCGCTGCTTCATCGGCCATGCCCACCAGTGCCGCGGCCTTGTGGATTGCATTCATTTTCACCTGCCCACTTTGGCCAAGTTCCCAGCCGGTTTTATCGCTGAACATCTCCCAAGCCTCGCTTTCAGGGAGGAAGCCTAGATCCACGGTTTGAGTAATGTGTTTGCGATGTGCGTTGCGCAGGCGTTTGAGGATTTTTTGGTGTGCATCAGAGCTCGTCAGGTTATTGAGGTTTTGCGGATCAGCTTGGCAGTCGTACAATTCCTCAACCGGGCGGGTGGGGCCGGCGAAGTGCCATTGGGCAGTGGTCATTTTCTCGGGATCGCTTAGTCGATAAAAATCGTGGCGGATCTCGCCGCTATCAGGCCAGGCGGTGGGCTGGTTGTAACCCAGATGCGGCATGTAGTTACGGATATATAAATAACGCTCATCGCGCACTGAACGGGAAAGATCGCGTACTTCATCCACCCGATCACGGTGGCCGTACACATAGCGTCGCGGTTTGGGAGTGTTGGGTCCAAGGAAGGGTTCGCCCTGCATGGCTTCGGGGATCGGTTGGCCGATCAGGTTCAGCACGGTGGGGGCGTAGTCCACAAAGCTTACGAGACGGTCAGTGGTGCTGCCGGGTTTGCCGGGGGCGAGGTGTTGCCATTTTTGGGGGAAGCGAATGATCAGTGGCACGTGCATACCGCTATCAAGCAGGGCACGCTTATGGCGGGGCATGCCGCTACCGTGGTCGCTGTAGAAAAATACAATCGTGTTTTCGGCGAGGCCGTCCTCCTTCAGTTGCTGTAAGATCGCACCGACCTGCTGGTCCATTGCCGTGACACAATCATAAAAGCGCGCCAGTTCGCGGCGAATCAGTGGTGTGTCCGGATAATAGGGAGGCAAGGGCACCTTGTTCGGGTCATGAATAGCGCTTGGCGACAGCGTGCTCTGCACCTCTTCCTTAAACCGCGCATAAGGCCACACCATGGAGCGGCTCTGGTGTGAGGTCATCAGGTTAAATACACTGAAGAATGGCTGCGCTTTTTCAGTGCGCTTGCGCCAGTGTGCTGTGGCACTACTTTCATTCCATGAAGCCTTGATGATATCGGCGTAGTTACCCGTGTTGTAATCAGTCTTTACGTTATTAGTGGTGTAATATCCGCGGACACGCAAAAGGGCAGGGAATCCGCGCATTGTTTTGGGAATCGCAAAGCCCGAGCGCATTTGTTGGGTGGAGAGTGAAGTGGGATAACATCCGGTAATCAGGCAGGAGCGTGAAGGCGAACATACCGGTGCACTGGCAAAGGCCTTGGTGTAGCGCACGCTTTCCTTGGCCAGTTTGTCGATATTTGGTGTGATGGCAAACTTGTCACCATAACAGCCTAATACCGGGCTCATATCTTCAGCAGTGATCCACAATATATTCGGCCGGTCGGCTGCGAGGATGCCGGCACACAACCCCAAGAGGGAATAAAGAAAGCGCATGGCCCCTTTTTAAATCCGTTACCGAAGATTGGCAAGAAAGCCTGCCGATTGCCTAATAGTCTTTGCTATTTTCATAATCGTTCAGATCAAAATCACTTTTATCGGGCATTAAACCAAACTGCTTGCCCAACCTGATGAGGTAACCGACAATTGGGTCGGTGATGGTTCGGTTGGTTTTATTCTTATTTTTGTCAGTCTG
>CAJWKQ010000258.1 GCA_913041895.1 uncultured Verrucomicrobiales bacterium | reverse complement strand
CCACGTAAATGAGTCCAGTAGTCATCCATCATGTCGGCCAGAAAGCCATGAAAGAAATCAAAACCTCGGTCATTCGGTATATTGGGTGATTCAAAACCTAGATGCCACTTGCCGACCATGCCAGTGTGGTAGCCGGCTTTACGCAATAACTCTGGTAATGTTGGTCCTGTCGGGGCGAAGTGGCCCCAGTTGTTTTGTGGCCATTGTCGAATGACACCTGGAGCTCCGACCATATCAGGATATCGCCCAGTCAATAGGGATGCTCTTGTAGGTGTGCAGACTGTGCAATTTGAATAGAATTGATTGAAGCGCAACCCTGATTTCATCAAGCGGTCAATGGATGGTGTGTGAATGTCTTTACCTCCAAAGGAGGAGAGGTCGCTGTAGCCGAGGTCATCGACAAGGATCATGATGATATTTGGTTTTGCCGCAGAAAGAGTGACTGGTGAGAGGCACAAAAGCAGAGTTAGCAATAAAGTGCGCATATTTGATCTTTTAGCACAGAGGCAGGACTATAACAGTAATTTATTATTTTCCCAATATTTCATCCACTTTGTTTTGGATTGTTTTATCCATTTTAATAATTGGTGGCCATTCGCGTTTAAACCCTTCTCCGGAAAGTTTTTTTGTAGCATCTATGCCCATTTTGGAGCCCATGGCTACTTCAGGGGTTGCGTGATCTAGGACATCGGATGGACCCCGCGTAAATACAGTGTCTCGCTGTGGATCAGTGTTTGCCCCTATTCTGAAAAGGACCTCGCTCGTATTATGCACATCGACATCATCATCGACTACGACTATATATTTACTGAACATCATTTGCCCCATCCCCCAAAGTCCATGCATGATTTTGTATGCCTGCATGGGGTAAGTTTTTTTTATACTGACGAATACTAGATTATGGAAAACTCCTTCAGCTGGAAGTGCGATATCAATAATTTCCGGGAAGTTCATCCGAAATATTGGCATGAAAATTTTGACCGATGCACTGCCCATGTAGAAGTCTTCCATTGGGGGCTGGCCTACTATTGTACTCGGGTATACTGCATCTGAACGTCTGGTGATTGTAGTAATATGGAAGGCCGGATACTTATCTGGCAATGTATAGTAACCTGTATGATCGCCAAATGGACCTTCATCGCGGAGTTCTTCGGTAGGATCGACATAGCCTTCAATGACAATGTCCGCATTGGCGGGAACCTGTAAATCATTGGTTTCGCATTTTATGAGAGGGACTGATTTTCCTCTGAGATAGCCAGCCAATAGGAATTCATCTAAGCCATCGGGCAGGGGGGCTGTGGCGCAGAATGGGTATACAGGATCTCCGCCTAGAAAAACACTTACTGGCATACGCTTGCCCTGATTGTAATATTGTTTTCCATGACGTGCGGCTACTTTTTGTAGTTGCCAGTGCATGCCGGTCGTCTGTGAGTCAAAAACCTGCATCCGATACATACCCACATTACGTGCACCTGTGTCGGGATCTTGAGTAACCACACAAGGTAGCGTGATAAAGCGCCCTCCGTCTTTCGGCCAGCACTTTTGGATTGGTAGGTTCGATAAAGTTGGAAGTTCTGCGCTATTACCCGAGAAATCTCGTGGATCCTCAATTATTTCTTTGCATGCACCATTTGAAACCTGTTTGGGCTTTGCGTGCCTTAGTTCTAATGCTGAGCCTAGCAATTTTATAGCTTCTGTGAAGCTGGCTGGCGGTTTAGCATGCATAATGGATTCCAGATCCTTTACAGCCTCATCTACTGATCCTCTCCCCAAGGCAATAGCCATTCTTCTATGTGAACCCATCGTGTTTATAGCTAAGGACAATGTGGAAGCGCTGCCATTTATACTTGGAGAATTAAACAGAAGGGCTTTTCCTCCGTCGGGCTTTTTCATTTCCCGATCTGCAATCTCGGTAATTTCTAGTTCTGTTGCAATTGTCGTACTGATTTGTGTCAGTTCGCCTCGCTTATCGAGTATAGATAAAAATTCGCCGAAAGAATCAATTGCCATGCTATTGCTACGATAGCGTTATGATGCCTAAATGAAAAGAATGTCTAATTAGGTGGTGGCCCTATCGTTTTGGGATTGGTCTCACTTCTCGCTGAATCTGCTGCCTCAGAATTTCAATTGCAGGGATCTTTTGGGCGTTAACAGACCTGCTTCGGGCCGGTGCGGCAGAGGAAGTTGAAGCTGTGGTGCGAGGTTTGCCGAGATTGAATTCGATGGTTTTGAACGCGTTGGCATTGAAAATTGCTTCGCCAAAAACAGGACTGCTAAGCTTAACCTTATCTTTTTCCCATGATTTGATTTCACCGGTGATGCGGATATCATCAATCAAGGTGGCTCGGACTGACTTAGAGCTTATAACTGGGTTGCGAAGATTTTCCTTGGCCATATGAATATAATTGACCGTGTTGAGGGGGATGGGCAGCTCGGCAAACTCTGTTTTAAATTTCATGATACCTTTTTCTATGCCGATGAGATTTCCGCTTATCGTATCTTCGTTGGTGAACATGACATAATCATCTTTAGTTGTATTGTTCGAATTAGTGCTGCTATTGGGCAGTGCTCCATCCCACTTGGAAATTGATATATTGCTGACTCGAGCCGGGATTGATGATCGTGAATGAAAGGCGATGCCTTTTCCCAGTAGTTCGGTAGAGCGGCCAGAGTTATCCCTGAATGAACCCACCAATCGTCCGTCAACTAGAACTGCAAGAGATTTTTTGTCGGGGTTAACACATATGGCTACGTGTGCTTTGAGCCGAGCACGGTTAAATCGATGCGTAACCGTTGATGGCGTTAGCCGAGAACTGCTAAGCCTTCCATCAACTTTTGAATAACGGTAAACGTACATTGTAGTGCTCGAAATCCTAATGCTGTAGCAATTGCCAGAACTATAAGAGGCAAGATTATCAGTTAAAACGCTAAGGTATATACTGGGTGATCCTGAGGACCATTGATAATCGAATTCAATTTTTGAAGAATTGGGAATATTACTAAACATTCTTCCAACATTGGCACTACTTCCGTTACTTTGAAAACCATTATTCCTAAAAGTCCATTTGTATGTGCCGCTATTAGTATGCTTCCATTGTTTTACATCTTCACTGTTTGGCCCCTGGTAGAGTGTTTCCAATTTTGTTTGGCCTGGAACCAGTGTTTGTATTGTGTGTCGGTTCAGTGTGAGCTTTCCAGCATACCATGTATTTAAGACCAGCTTATCTTCCGAAAGTGATAAAAAATCCCCTGAGAGCTTGTCGCCGTTAATTAACTGAATGTTTCCAATGTGGTCTTTTTTCTCAACATTTTCGCTACCTAGAGTGAGGATTGCTAATTGTAGCGGGTCAATATGTAATGTTGACTGAATTGCTGGATGGCTCCACAACATTTTGCCTTCTTTATTGAAGCCACTAAATTCTCCACGAAAAATATCGCCATTAATTAATTTAACATGTTCACCCTTGATGGCAGGGCCACCGAAGTTTGCGGACTGTGTGGAAGCCGGGATTCGCCCCCCTAGGGGGATTCTGTTTGGAACAGGAAACGGTCTAGGTTGGGCGTTTAATCCAATTGAAGTTATAATTAAAAAGATTATGTGTCTCATGCTTGGTTTAGTTATCAAATTCTATTCTTTCAAAAGCATTTTGATCGAATAATGCAGCTCCTAGGGAATCGCTTTTCAGCGATATTTTTCCGTTTTGCCATGATAGTAT
>CAJWKQ010000257.1 GCA_913041895.1 uncultured Verrucomicrobiales bacterium | reverse complement strand
TCACATCATTTACCGTGCCACTTGGGTCTCAGTTATCTCCCTAATTTAATAAAAAAGATGTCGGTCTACAGCTGAGTCTCAACTGAATTCCAGAATGTAACGCGAGATTCTAGGGATAGAGTGGCTGTTTCTAATGCTTCTTTTTCAAGTTGAATATCCCCTGAGCAAAGTGATTGCAGCATACCCAGTGCCAAAGGCCAATGCTCTGCCTCGTCCAGTTCGATATGGCGATTGAGGTAATGGTGGAACATTGGCGCACTTTCTTCGCTAATTTTCATATCTCTGAGTAAGGAACGGAATATGCGTGGGATAACATTTTCACGTCCTAGAGAGAAAGCTGCTGCAATAATGTGTGGTTTGTTAGTTTCAATAATCCCAAACGTATCTTTCATGAACGCTCTTGCTGCGGTCGGAATTGTATCTATATGCAGCGCAGTCTTAATTCCATTCAATTGAGCTTCTTTGAGAAAGGTTTTTACGGGTAACGTGTTTGCTCCGACTTCTTCCATAGCTTGAACATACATTTCATAATGACTAATGAAACGTTGCTTGCGGTCCGAACCCGACGCTTTATCGGATTCTTCAGCAAGTACAATCTCGTTAATTAGTCGGCAAATATCTCCAGTCTCCGATGGGAACCAAGGAGCGCCAGCTGGAGCTAGTTCCTTCTGCAAAGCCTTGAGCAAGCTCATGAAATCCCAAACGCAGTAAACGTGGTGTTCCATGAAAGTACGCAAACTTTTCAGGTCGTTGACCGATTGGTAAATCGGATGATTTTCCAATTTATCTTGAACTGATTTGAGTGTGGTTAGATCCATGTAATTTTCTTTGTCAATTCTACCGAGATGAAAGTGCCACCTTAAAATTCTATTTTAGATAAAGTTAAGTACTTTACCTAATTTTTTCTGAAAGCCCACAAATGTTTGGTACTGCGAATGTATATAGTGTTTGCATCAAGGGCAGGTGAAACAAAAATTTTTTCTCCCAGTTTTTGTTGATCAACAATTTTCATTTCATCATCAGCTTTTACCACACTGATTACACCTGGTTCAGAAGCCAAATATAGGTGATCATTAGCCAAAACAGGACTCGCACTATATTGGCCTGAGGCTCCTAGGCGTTCACTGTAAAGTCTATTTCCAGTATTTGCATTTAATGCGGTAAGGATGCCCCCGCTTCGAACCATATAAATCCGATTCTCATAATAAAGAGGTGAAGGGATTTCTGCAATTCCTCGGTTATATTCCCAGGCAAGGTGTGATTCAGTGATGTCTCCTTTACCTCCTGGCTTAACTGCAATGAGCATGGGCTTGCCGCTGCCGTGTGAAAAATTTTCAATGAATTCTTTTTCAGACCAAAAGCCATCACGATTTTTATCCATCCATCCAAAAATACCATCCAGCCTTCGGCTGCGTTGTTTTTTATCCTTTGGCAAGGGCATGCCATATCCAGGATGGCCATAGGGCAGTTCTGGTCGGAAAGGAAAAGTAAAGTGGCCGATCATTTCGCTGCGCTCTAGTTTTTGATCACCGTTGGAATCATAGTGGATGACTGATTTCCAGAAAGGCTGAGGATCAATTTCAAGACTTCCACCACCACCCCGCCTTGAAGCAGAGGCGAAAACCATGCCATTACCTGTAATGGGTGCAGAGATGGTTTCCCGTGAAAAGCCAGAGACAAACCATTTCTCTTCTCCGGAAGGTAGCGCGTAACCGCAAAGGCGTCCGTTTCCAAGAACAACCAGTTCAGTTTCTTCTCCATGATTCCACAATGTTGGAGTAGACCACCCGCTTCGATGAAATGGACGTGGAGTTTCCCATGCTATGGAGCCATCAGATTTCTTTAGAGCGATAACTTTAGATCTACTAAGGCGACTGTTAGGAAGGTTGTTGTCATCATCTATTACGAGAATAATTAAGTCATTGTATTCAATGGGAGAGGAAGAGGTGCCATATAGTGTGCGAGGTACAGATAGTCGTTTTTGCCACCGTTCTTTGCCTGTATGATCATAACACACCATTCCGAAGGAACCGAAGTAGACAAAGATATGTTTGTTATCGGTTATCGGGGTTGGGGCAGCGTGGCTATTGGCTTGGTGGACTCGCTCCAGATTTACTTTGGGAAGTTTGCGTTGCCAGACAAGTTTCCCATTAGTTTTACTGAAAGCATAAGTAGATAGATGTCCATCTTCAGTGCCTGTTAGAAAGATTAATTTATCAAAAATCACTGGAGATGAGTGGCCAATAGATACGGGTGTTTTCCATGTAGGATTATTGAGATCGAGTTTAATTGGTGGCATGCTTTCTTTAGCAACTCCAGATCCGTTGTTTCCACGGAGTCTTCCCCAGAGCGTATCGGTCTCTGCTCGAGCATTAGATAACAATATGAAACAGAGGATCGAAAAATAGTTCCGCATGAGAGGTTACGCTATAGTCTGGGGCACATTTTTGAAGCTAAATCATCGGTGTGATGATTTAAAATGTTAAGAGATTTGTTTGGCTAAAAAATAAAGTGTCTGAAAGGGTTGTTGAAAGGAGTTCAATTCAACAAGTCAAGGTATTTACATTGAATCCACAGAAGCGTGAAGTTATCAGGGGGATGGAGAGCTTTGTTGAAAGCCAACTTGACCTGTTGGCAGATGTTCAGACCTGTTGGCAGCCACAGGATTTGTTGCCGGATTTGAATGCTGAAAATTGGTTGGATTCCGTTAATCAATTAAGGTTACAGGCGGAGGGTTTATCTGATGAAGTGCTTGTGGTTTTGGTGGGCGATATGATTACAGAGGAGGCTTTGCCGACCTATCAATCATTACTAAATGGGTTTGATGAAATATCTGATCGGAGCGGTACTGACGCTAGCCCTTGGGCACAGTGGACACGTGGTTGGACTTCGGAGGAAAATAGGCATGGAGATTTACTTAATAAGTACCTGTATCTTTCAGGCCGTGTTGATATGCGGGCTGTTGAGACCACGATTCATCGGTTGATACGAAATGGGTTTAATCCAAATACGGCAAATGATCCTTACAAGGGGTTTATATATACCTCCTTTCAAGAGCGTGCTACGAAGATATCCCATAAGAATGTTGCCGGATTGGGTCGCAAAGCCGGTGATCAGCATCTTCATGATATCTGTAGTACGATAGCCACTGATGAAGCAAGGCACGAAAAGGCTTATACTCGGTTTATGGGCCAAATTTTTGAGCAAGACCCACCTGAAGCAGTGACTGCGTTTGAGGGAGTTTTACGTGGTCAGATTGTTATGCCGGCACAGTTGATGGATGATGGTGCGAATCCGGATTTGTTTGATAGTTTTTCAATAGTGGCTCAGAGGTTAGGGGTCTACACGGCAATAAACTACGCTCAAATTATTGAGCATTTGGTTAAGGTATGGGATGTGGGGAATCTTAAAGGACTTTCTGGGGATGCGGCCCGAGCTCAGGATTACTTGTGTAAATTGGCTCCCCGATACTTGAAACTGGCCGAACGCCATACAGATCGTAAGAATTCTATTCCTCCTAGGCGATTCAGTTGGATATTTAATCGTTCAGTTTAAAGTAAAGGTTGTGTCTGTAAGAAAGAAGCCGCCTTTTGGCGGCTGCGAGTAGGAGATTATAGAAATAGTAATTATTTCTTTTGGTTTCCGAGGGGGAGCACCTTTCCTAGTGCGTGATCTGCAGGCTTGATGCCGCGGCGGAAGCTGTTAAACCCATAAAATA
>CAJWKQ010000256.1 GCA_913041895.1 uncultured Verrucomicrobiales bacterium | reverse complement strand
GTCGGTGCGATTCCTCATTGCGTGGAGGTAGTGGCCGGAGTGCCAACCAGTTGTTAATGTCTGAATCTGGGATCCAGTTTTTTAATCGTTATACCGGTCAGATTGAGACTGAGGTGGTGTATGGCGAAAAGTGGTTGCGGTTCGCCCTTTTTAATCCCTTCGGGCAGCTCGCGCTCCATACGGTTGCCAAGAGAGCTTGGTTTTCCCGGTGGTATGGATGGAGGATGAGTGGTTTTGCCAGCAAGGCGCGAGTGAAGCCGTTCATCAAAAACTATGGAATTTCTGAGGAGGAGCACGTGAAACGGGCTGATAAATTCACCTCATTCAATGATTTTTTTTACCGCAAGCTCAAACCTGAGGCGCGTCCGGTAGATGAGGCCGAAGACTCAGTGGTCTTCCCAGCTGAGGGAAGGCATCTTGGTTTTTCCAAAGCTTCGGAAGTAGAAGGTGTTTTCGTAAAGGGGCAAAAATTTGATCTGGAGCGTCTATTGGGCGATTCCGATCTGGCTGCCCGTTATGCCGACGGGGTGACGGTGTTTTCCCGGTTGTGTCCGGTTGATTATCACCGGTTCCATTTTCCGGTTGTGGGAGTGCCGGGTAATGCACGACTGATTAATGGAGGGCTGAATTCAGTGAACCCACTGGCTCTGCGTGATCGCTTGGCAATCCTTTGGGAGAACAAGCGTTATGTGACGGAGATCGATACAAAAGAGATTGGCAAGGTGCTGATGTTGGAGATTGGAGCGACCAATGTGGGCAGTGTGAATTTCACCTACGTTCCCACGCGTTCAGTCAAGAAGGGGGAAGAGAAGGGATACTTTGCTTTTGGCGGTTCGGCGACTTTTACCATTTTTGAACCGGGCCGAGTGAAGCTTGCGGATGATTTACTGGAGCAATCGGCACAGCAACGTGAATTGTACGCCAAAGTGAATGATTACATGGGCACCTTCACTACCAGATAATAATATAATGACCGGTACCATGCCGGTGTGGACTTTCATGGAGAAGTAGTGGTGTTGATGCAGGCAAGCCCTACTTAAGGGCAGACTGGACACGGAGGGCATTCCTCACATTTTGAGCAGGGAGGGCAGAACTGACCTTCGATAGAGTTATTGGCATTATTACTGGCGTGGGTTTTGCTGTCGTTTCCAACTCGATCACTGATCTGATCGGCCATAATGATACCGCTCAAAATCACGATTGCTGAGGCGATAGCAATTGTAATTTTTTTACTCTTCATGGTGTGAATTTTAAGTAAGAAACGGACCAAGGCAAGGCCTGTTTTCCCTGATTCTACCTATGTTATTAATCGCCTTTTCGAGCACGGGGCTGGCAATTTCAGCAGAGGGTGAACGCCCTGTCAACGCCGCACATTTCAAGACGATTTGCTTTGATGGAATCATTACGCATATTTAGCCAGAATAGGAGCAAGTGCCTTTTTAGTTTTCGCTGGCCACACTTTCTTATCTGTCATGATGGCATTCTCCAAGGCATTATGGCAGGGCCAATCTTCAGGGGTCTCGGGAATGCGGGCAATTACATCAGTCAGCACTTTCTTGGCTGTGGCAGCATTGCGATTTAGGTTTTCAACCACCATTTCAACCGTCACATGCTCCTCATCGGCCTTCCAGCAATCATAATCGGTAATCATCGCCATGGTCGCATAGGCGATTTCTGCTTCGCGTGCACACTTGGCCTCACCGAGGTTGGTCATGCCGATCACATCATATTTAAGCTTATGGTTGGTGAGTGACTCAGCGCGTGTACTAAAGGCAGGGCCTTCCATATTCACATAGGTGCCGCCATTGTGTACGCGCACTTTCTTGCGTTTGGCACTCTTGAGGAGCAGTTGCCGCAACTCCTCACAGATGGGATCAGCAAAAGCGATATGGCCTACAATGCCGTTGCCAAAAAAGGTGTGATTTGCCGATTGCTTGGTGCGATCCAGAAACTGGTCGACCAGCACGATGTCGCAGGGTCGGTAGCGTTTCTGTAGTGACCCCACTGCGCTGACACTAATAATCCACTCCACCCCCAGTTTTTTCATCGCCCAGATATTGGCGCGATAGTTCAGTTCACTGGGCATAATCCGGTGTCCACGACTGTGGCGTGGCAGGAATACGACTTCCCGCCCTGCCAGTGTTCCAGTCAGTAGTTGGTCCGATGGGCTGCCAAAGGGAGTCTTTACCGTTTGCCATCTTTGGCTATTAAAGCCCTCGATATTATAAAGGCCGCTGCCTCCGATGATGCCAATACGATGAGGTGTGTTTGACATGTGTTTTTTAATCGCCTAAGGGTTCGCTTTGGGGTTAGTTTGTGTTTTCCCCTGCGATACAGCAAGGCGGCGCTCATCGTGGGCGAGGACTTTTCGCTGGGCAAGAGGAATTCATTCATGCCTGAAGATCATGATCAAAGTTTAGATTCTGGATCGGTACTGGCCGTCATTTTGGGAGGCGGAAGAGGTGCCCGGTTATTTCCTTTGACACGGGAGAGAGCCAAGCCGGCAGTTCCTTTGGCGGGCAAATATCGATTGGTAGATATACCAATATCCAACTGTATTAACGCTGGAATTAAGCGGATGTACCTCTTGACACAGTTTAATTCAGCATCCTTGCATCGGCATGTTTCTCAATCATACAAGTTTGATCATTTTACCGGAGGGTTTGTTGAAGTTTTGGCTGCGGAGCAGACATTATCTGATTCCTCATGGTTTCAAGGGACGGCTGATGCAGTTCGCCAGCATCTAGGGCATTTTTTAAACCACCGGTTTGATTACTTTCTGATACTCAGCGGAGACCAGCTATATAATATGGATTTTAGAAGAGTTCTCGAACAGCACGTTAAGAATGAAGCTGAGCTTACAGTGGCTACAATTCCCGTTAGCCGTGATGCGGCTTCTGACTTTGGTGTTATGCAAATCGATGAGGCTCGGCAAATCCGTGAGTTTGTCGAGAAACCGAAAGATGATCACGTCATTGACTCTCTTCGAATCCCCAGTCAGACCCGGGCGGATCTTGGTTTGGGCGAGGATGAGGATCAGTATCTGGCCTCAATGGGTATTTACGTCTTTAACCGGGATGTAATGCTGGATTTCTTGGACAGTGAACACATTGATTTCGGAAAGCATATCATTCCCGAGGCTATCAAGAAGTGCCGGGCTTTTTCCTACGTGTATCAGGGGTACTGGGAGGATGTGGGGACGATTAGGACATTCTTTGAATCGAACTTGGATGCCGCCAGTGAATTGCCCAAATTTAATTTCTTTGACATGGAGGCCCCCATCTTCACGCGTCCGCGTTTCCTGCCCGGGAGTAAGATCAACGGGGCTGCTATTGATCATGCCGTTCTAAGTGACGGATGTATTATTAGTCGTGCTCAGATTAGTGACAGTATCGTTGGAGTCCGGAGCGTGGTGGGCGACGGCACAATGATTCAGCGTGTAGTGATGATGGGAGCTGATTATTACGAGGCTGACAGTTCCATTAATCATAATATCGCTAAGAACAGACCTCCAATAGGCATCGGGAGTAATACGCGCATTCAGAACGCTATCATTGATAAGAATGCGCGCATTGGGAATAACTGTGTTGTAAGCCCAGCGGGTAAGGAAGAGAATATGGATGGGGACGGTTTTTACGTTAGGGATGGAATAGTGATTATACCTAAGAATGCCGTTATTCCTGATAACACAGTGATATAGTTTATGGGGGATATTTATGAGATTCGCACTCGCGGGAGAGGTCCAGTGGGTAAACTCCCTTTGACCGACGAACAGTTACGTGAAGCGCCTAGTGGAGATTTATTTGGGCTTACCCAAAGTG
>CAJWKQ010000255.1 GCA_913041895.1 uncultured Verrucomicrobiales bacterium | reverse complement strand
AATATAAGCTGAATATTCTTGATGCTGCAATTCAGGACCACAGCGGGAATGCCACGCGTTTTTTGGTGCTTGGTCGAAGTTGTGGTTCACCAACTGACCATGATCGTACAAGTTTAATGTTCACCGTAAATGACAAGGTTGGGGCACTACATGATGCCTTGCAGCCTTTTCGTACGTACCGCTTGAACATGACCAAGATCGAGTCGCGCCCGAGTAAAAGAAAAGCTTGGGAATACATTTTCTTCGTTGATGTGGATGGGCATAGCGATGATCCAAAACTAGCCAAGGCTATTCGCAAGCTTAGTGAGAAGTGCTCTTTCGTTAAGATTCTTGGATCCTATCCGTATGGCGACTAAAGTAAAAAATACACTGGCTCTGGCTCGTAAGGTGCTTGATATCGAGTTGGCGGGGCTGAAGGCGGTTCGCTCGCAATTAGATGAGCAATTTGAAAACGCTGTTGAGATACTCTCCGAAGCTCTATCTAGGCGGAATAAGTTAGTGATCGTGGGTATAGGAAAGAGCGGTGAAATTGGCAGGAAAATTACAGCCACTTTCAACAGTACAGGAGCTACTAGTGTCCTGCTTGATCCAGTTAATGCGTTGCATGGGGATATCGGCCTTTTGGATGATGGAGACATCGTGCTGGCTTTGAGTTACTCCGGAGAATCCGATGAGTTATTGAATTTAATGGGAGCGATAAAAAAGTTTCCCGTTAAAATATTGGCTTTAACAGGTGCCCCTAAATCTGCTCTGGCCCGACTTAGTGACGTGGTAATCGACGCCGCGGTACCCGAGGAAGCCTGTCCATTTAATCTTGCACCAACTGCCAGTACCACTGCGATGTTGGCTTTGGGGGACGCTCTAGCCATGTCTCTCTTGCAGAGACGCGGGTTTAAGAAGAAGGACTTTGCGAAGTATCACCCTTCAGGTTCGATCGGTCGTTCTCTACTGCTAAAGGTTAAGGATATTATGCGGACAGGCGATCGGCTGGCAATTGCTCCACGCACGTTTACGGTCGGCGAAGCACTGCTTATTATGACTCGAGCTAAAAGTGGTAGCGTATGCGTAGTGGGGCGTTCAGGTAAGTTGGTGGGAGTTTTTACTGACGGTGATTTGCGTCGCCGTATGGCCAAGATCGGCGATTCAGTTATGGAGCAGCCTTTGTCCGTTTTGATGACAGTCAATCCAACGACTATAAAAGATTTTTCCTTGGCAGTGGAAGCCCTCAAAATATTCCATACTCGAAAAATTGATGATCTTATCGTCATTAACTCCAAGAAAGAGCCTGTTGGCCTTATTGACTCTCAGGATCTACCAAAGCTGAAGCTGGCTTAAATCCTGTTACTCCTATAGTCTCTTTTCATGATGGAAAAAGTACGTCCTTATCTTATTGGTGCGGTATTGACCGCAGTATTGTTTTTTAGTGTGGCACAGGAGTCGCCGGGACCCAATAATGTAGTACTACCAACCTGGGAGTACCTTTATATTGAGCAGGTGGCAGTTCAGTTTGAGCAAATTGAAACATCGGGTTCTCCGAAGTCGAGGTTGTTACGATCCAATGTGCTTAATTCGCTTGGAAAGGATGGGTGGGAGATGGTGCAGGCCGGTGTGGGTGGATATATGTTCAAGCGAAGAGCACGTTAGGGGGACGCAAATCTTGACGATAATGTTGTCCAAAGCAAAGCTGTCTGGGATATGATTCGTTTTTCTTTGGCATTAATACTAGCGTCTCAGGCAGTCTCTTTTGGAGCTTCTGTGCAAACTCAGGAATCAATTACAGTTCAGAAAAAACGTGAATATAAAGCGCGCTTTCTACTCTATCTTCCTGAAGGGTATCAGGAAAATCCAGATACCAAATGGCCGTTATTGATTTTCCTTCATGGTGCGGGAGAGCGGGGGGACGATTTAAATAGGGTTAAGGTGCACGGGCCGCCTAAACTTGTTGAGAAGGGCCAAAAATTTCCATTTGTTATTGTTTCTCCGCAGTGTCCTAGGAATCAAAAATGGGATGATCAAGTGCTTTTGTCGTTGCTGGATCATGCTTGCAAACAATATCGAGTGGATACGAGTCGCTTGTATTTGACTGGATTGAGTATGGGGGGGTACGGATCATGGAGTCTTGGGTTAGCGCTTTGTGATCGTTTTGCTGCAATTGCTCCCGTATGTGGTGGTGGCAGTTTTATCGACGTTTACAATGCCAGTGGGGCAAAAGGAAAGGCACTAAGGAGTCTTGGCGTTTGGGCCTTTCATGGAGCCAAAGATACGGTTGTGCCGGTCAATGAAAGTAAAAAGATGGTGGAGGCTTTAAGAAAGTTCGGACACCCTGATCCAAAGCTTACGATATATCCCAGTGCTCGGCATGATTCTTGGACAAGAACATATGATGATCCGGAGCTATACCTTTGGTTTTTAAAGCATCAGCGCAAATAATTAGTTAACGAGCCTCTACTAATAGAACTTTCTCTTCCTTAATTAAAAACTGAACTGTGCTGTAGCTGCGTCCTATAGCAGGGTCAAAAACTTTCATCTTATTGTATACCCAAGTGTCTCCGAGTTTCTGGTCAGGTTCGCCAAACACTTTCAATATAGTGTCTATATCTTTGTTTTCGTAGATCGCGCTTAGTCTATTCTTGGACCAAAGGGTTCTGCGTCCAATGGCATTGGGATTGGTTTTTGATGGGTTCGTATTCTCTAGGACTATCGCTGATTCACTTGGAGTTTCAGTTCCCATTCGCAATAATTCCTTGCCTTCCTTGTCCCAGCGCACCTGATTTATTAATCTTCCGTTAGCATATTCTGCTTCCATTGATTGTTGTCCATTGCTGTACCACTCCAAAAGCTGAACTAGCTGTCCATTGCTAAAAGACTGTTGCCGACTCAGTCTTGGATTTCCCTTTTCTGCTTCGTGCCACTCCATATGGGTCCCTACCGGTATTTCACCCTTCCATTTGGACGCCCACGATTTCTTTCCATCTAAAAAGTAACCTATTTCTGGGCCATCTCGAACACCCTTCACGTAAGTCGTGATGCTTCTCTTTTCTCCGTTAGGATAGAACTTTACAAATTCACCCTCCATTTTGTCTTTGACCCAGGTAGTTTCCGAAAGCTTGTTGCCATCTTGGTCAAAACCTATTTCTTTTCCATGTTTCTTGCCGTTGACGTGAGGTGTTTTGCTCCGAAGTTTACCATTTAGATAGTATTCAGTTACGGTTCCTTCGGAGACACTTTCGACCAAGGGCATTTCGTATGACTTATTTCCATTTTCGTGCCAGCCTCGCAGGGTTCCGATGGGTTGTCCGTCTTTGAGGGTTACCTCAGTTTTCTTTTTACCATTCTCGTACCATTGGATTGCTCGGCCATGTTTTACCCCATCAATTATTTCCAAAGAGTACTTTTTATTTCCGTTGGGATATAGTTCCTCTACAGGTCCACTGTATGGGGCGGATTCTCCTTCCAGATGGATTATGCCAGAATCGGATACGAGCTTATTGGGGCCTTGGAAGCTGGGAGCCGCGGCATTATCGTGCTTACGAAAAATTGCGGCCAGTAACAGAACAGTTACCATAACTCCGGCGGCAATCCATTTTGTTCGCTGCATGAATTAAACTACTATCTTACAGGTTGTATTGTCAACGGACACCGCTTGTTAAATGGTTATACTCGTTAAACAAGTTTTTCCCGAAGATACCTGTTTTTGGTTGTTCTTGCCCGAGTCGATTTCTACAGTTGATAAATTGGATTATAAGATATTTAAAATGATTCAACTTTTGATTAATTTAATTTTTTTGTTATGCAACATAGCCGCGTTGCAAAATATCTTTGATGAATCAAGTCTAGGTTTATGGAGCAGTTGTTAGTACCTCATATAGTGATTCTTGTC
>CAJWKQ010000254.1 GCA_913041895.1 uncultured Verrucomicrobiales bacterium | reverse complement strand
CAGCCACCTCAGCCGGGGCTTCTTCTTCCGCAGCCACCTCAGCCGGGGCTTCTTCAGCCGCAGGCGCTTCAACAGCAGCCTCATCTGCCTCTTTTTTTGCCTCTTCTTGTTCTTTTAAACGCTCCAGAGTTTTTGCCCGAGGTTTATCTTTTTTGGTCTGCTCACGTCGTTCCGGCATTGGAATAATTTCAGCGGTGCCAAGGAAACGGGCCACACGATCAGTTGGCGTCGCACCATTCGACAACCAGTGTCTTACCCTTTCTTCATTGAACTGAATACGGTTTGGGTCCTCCCGCTTTAGCATCGGATTATATACCCCTATGCGCTCTATAAAACGCCCGTCGCGGGGGCTCCGTGAATCAGCCACAACAATACGATAGAATGGACGCTTTTTAGCGCCGCCTCTAGAAAGCCTAATTTTTAATGACATCAGATACTTAGTTCCCTTTTGGTCCTTGTTTAATTTCTAATTGATTGCAAATTGTCCTTGGATTCGAATTTTTTCGAATGTTTTCGCATATTTATTGACCCATCATGCCGGGTAGGCCGTGACGTATCATACCTTTTTGCCCAAGTTTGTTCATACGTTTCATCATCTTACTCATTTGCTGGAATTGTTTAAGAAGACGGTTAACTTCTTGCACCGTAGTTCCAGCTCCGGCGGCTATTCTGCGACGACGTGACCCATTAAAAAGTTTAGGATTTTTTCGTTCCTTCAGCGTCATTGACAAGATAATTGCTTCTTGACAGGCAAGAGCTTTATCATCGACTTGTGCAGCTCCCATTTGCGCTTTAATTTTCTGTGAGCCGGGAAGCATACCCATAATTCCACCCATACCACCTAACTTGCGGACTTGCTGAAGCTGTTTAGCAAAATCTTCAAAGTCAAACTGCCCTTTTTGTATTTTTGCAGCCAGTTTTTCTGCTTCCTCTTCTTCTACAACTTCAGACGCCTTTTCAACCAATGAAACCACATCTCCCATACCCAGGATCCGTGAGGCAATCCGTTCTGGATGGAAAACTTCAATTGCGTCAATTTTTTCACCCGTGCCTAATAATTTAATTGGGCAACCAGTTACTGAGCGGATTGATAAGGCGGCTCCTCCGCGAGCATCACCATCGATCCGAGTAAGAACTACGCCAGTCATTGCCAACTTTTCATTAAAAGCACCCGCTGCGTTCACTGCATCCTGACCGGTCATAGCATCTGCAACAAACAGGGTCTCAATTGGCTTACAAATTTGATGAACTGCACTCGCTTCATCCATTAGTTCATCATCAATATGCAGCCGCCCGGCAGTGTCCAAAATTACAACGTCATAACCCTCCTTACGCGCGGTCTCCATCGCCCGCTTAGCAATCATTTCTGGAGTCTCGAAGGGTATTATTGGCAACGTACTAATATCGGCATCAACCCCCAAAACTTCCAATTGTTTTTGGGCAGCAGGCCGGCGCACATCAAGGGAGGCCATTAAAGACTTTTTCCGGAACTGGTTCCGGAGATACGAAGCGACCTTGGCGGTTGAAGTAGTTTTTCCAGACCCTTGGAGACCAACCATCATTATGGCTGCCGGCGGTGAAGCGGCCAGGTTCAACTCTGCCTGATCACTGCCCAGCATTTTGGTTAGCTCATCGTTCACTATCTTTATAACCATTTGGCCAGGCGAAACACTACGAATAACCTCTTCGCCAATCGCATTTTCATGAATCGAATTGATAAAATCTTTAACTACTGGCAGAGCCACATCTGCTTCAAGCAACGCAATACGGACTTCACGAAGAGCTGCCGTTACATCCTCTTCGGATAACACCCCGCGCTTTTTAAGCTTACCGAAAACATCGGATAGCCGTGAACTTAGCGTATCAAACATTGATCCCAATCAAAAAAATTTCCAACGCAAACCACACCGGTGAGCGAAAACTCGCAGACCGATGGTCACCCCGCGGCGAAAATAGGTTATACTTACCTTGGGTTGGCGTGGAATTTACGCCGCAAATGCGGAAAGTCAAGCAAAAGGCTTCATCACTTTTCTTGACGAATAACAAATGAAAAGTGACTAATTACCAATATGACCGGACCAAATATCTTTTCAACCCTCCACAGAGCCCAACGAATATGGGCGATTGCATCCGTGCATGGAGAACTTGACCGTTTACTGACGATTCAGTCTGAAATCGAAAACAAGTTTATCCCAGGTGATCGTTTGATTTTTTTGGGCAACATTTTAGGACGCGGCGTCCATGTGCGGGAAACTGTAAATGCCCTGATGACATTTAGACGTTTGATCTTATCTCGTCACAATTATTTCACACACGATTTTATTATATTGCGAGGTGCTCAAGAGGAAATGTGGCAACGATTGATGCAGCTGCAATTTGCGGTAAATGCCTCAGAGGTCTTGGAATGGATGTTGGGTCAAGGCATAAATACCACGTTAAATGCCTATGAAAGCAGTGCCGAAGACGCTAAAGCTGCAATCCGACAAGGCCCAATGGCAATCACTCATTGGACATCCAAGATTCGAACAGCTTTTCAAGCAGCGGGGCATCAGGAATGGCTCAGTAGCCTGAAACATGCCGCATATACGAAAGAAGGCAGTATTTTATTCGTTAATCGAAGTATTGACCCTGAAAGGCCGATTGATGCACAAGCAGATGTATTTTGGTGGGGAACCAATAAATTTGACTCTATTAAAACACCCTATAGCGGTTTTTTAAAGGTTGTACGCGGATTTGACCCTGCCGCTTCCGGCCTTGTAGAGACCGACCATACAGTTAGTCTCGATGCCGGTAGTGGGCGGGATGGACCTTTACTAGCGGTTTGTTTAAGTAAATTTGGAGAAGTATTGGAAACTTTAGAAGCTTAAAAGAGCTTATTCTTCTTAACTCCCCCAGAGATAAAATTACCAATTATATAGACGTGATGGGTATTTAGAACCTATAAGGCAATTATGACTAACATCGCATTTACAAAAATGCATGGGCTAGGTAACGATTTTGTCATTATAGATACGCGGAACTTATCGCTAAAAATCACAACCGCTGGAGCCCGAGCACTAGCTGACCGACACACTGGCATAGGATTTGATCAGTTGATCTTGCTCGATTCTGTGCCAGTTGAATCTTCTTTGAGCTCCGCAGATATTTTTATGCATATCTATAATGCAGATGGTTCCAATGTTGAAGCTTGCGGGAATGCGACAAGGTGCGTTGCTGATCTCATTTTGGCCCGAGGTAGCCCCGCCAAATTGAAAATTGGAACAAGAGCGGGAATATTGAAAGCAGAAAGACTTCCAAACGGTATGGTTACTGTTGATATGGGTAAACCAAAGTTCAACTGGAAAGATATTCCGCTGTCAGAGGAGTCAGATACACTTTATTTAGATATCCAAGCCGGGACATTAAAAAACCCAACAGCAGTCAACATTGGAAATCCTCATTGTGTATTTTTTGTAGACAATGCAGAAATAATTCCATTAGAGACCCTAGGTCAAGAACTGGAATTTCATGTCCTTTTCCCAAAACGAGTGAATATTGGGATCGTGGAAGTCAAAGACGCCAAAAATATACGCCTCAGAGTATGGGAACGTGGTGCGGGTATTACTCAAGCTTGCGGCACAGCGGCTTGCGCCGCTGCTATATCAGCCCATCGACGCGATCTGGCTGGTCGTGAAGTCTTGGTCGAGCTCGATGGGGGACTCCTTAATATCCAGTGGCGAGCAGATGACCATGTTATTATGACGGGGCCAACGGCAACGAGTTTCACGGGTTCCTTTAATCCACAATTAATTGGGGCTTAGCGGATGTCACAGCCGCAGATCCTCACATTCGGTTGCCGTATTAATACTTATGAATCTGAAATAATTCGTAATCTCACACGGTCTAGCGGTATTG
>CAJWKQ010000253.1 GCA_913041895.1 uncultured Verrucomicrobiales bacterium | reverse complement strand
ATCCGGCTTCTCCTTCTTCATACATATAACCCAAATTATATTGGGCTTCCCTTACATTTTGGTTTGCAGCCTCAATGTATGATTCAAGCGCTTCATTTAACTTTCCGGACTTTTCAAGTTCAAGAGCCTGATTGAATAAGGCGGCCCCATACTTTTCTTTGGTCGGTTGGTTTGGTTTTTTAGCCAAACTGGTCTCCAATTTTGGGAGTAACGGTGAATTGTAATTTTTTGGTTGGTTGGCAGCGGAGGGCTGAGGATTATTTACTTCAGGTTTATCTTCTGAGCCACTTGCGGTGGGCTGGATAACGGTGGCCGGAGGGTTATTTACTCCAGAGTTATTGCCTGAGCCACCAAATAAACCTCTGTATAATCCGCACCCGATCGTGAAGGCTGAGATCAAGCTAACTAAGCCAAGAACAATTTTACGCATCCCCTCCCATATTTAAGCTGTTTGCAAAGGTGCCTGCAAGCTCAGGTTTTAGTGGTTAGTAATGTGGGGACTCACCGGTGCGGTTCGTACCAATAGGAGTACTGTCTATTAGCTGGATACTATTCCTCTGTCGTAAGATTTGCCTCGCCAATCTCAGCGCGTAGGCTTTTTAGGTCGGCCTCTGAGAGTTGGCGTGCTACGGCATCGAGATTTTTGCCGGCCTTGCGGTCACCTTGGTTGGCGGCTTGAAAGAAAAATCGGTAGGCGAGTTTGTGATTCTGTTCTACCCCATCACCAGTGTAGTAACGTGCTCCCATATTGTTCTGGGCTAGCATGTGGCCTGCTGCTGCTGCTTTTTCCAGCCATTCTATGGCAAGATCATCATCCAAATCTACCTCCATGCCAAGCGCGTGTCGCCAGCCCATTTCATATTGGGCTTCCAAATCACCGCTTTCAGCCTTTGCTGTTAATGCCTCCAGATTGAAGCTTTCCTCGGCTTCCTCCATTATACTTTTTCAGGTACAACGAACGGTTTGCGGTAAGGGCGAGATAGAAGCGCGTTGGCTCCTTCATCCTTGAATCGTTCTCCTGCAGGGTCAAACTCCAGTTGCTTGCCTACCTGATAAGTAGTGTCTTCAAGTTTTAGCCCAATTCCTTTTAGGTTGTCATTCAGTGCCTCAAAGCCATCGCTGATTTGTTTGTTCTTATGGAACTTTCGCGATTTTAAGTCAAAGGCTTCCTCTTGGCCTGTACGGTAGCTGATATTACCCAAGTGACATAGCGCACTTGAGTAATGGCCCTCAATAACATCTGAATTCAGGTGGTCTCGCTTGCGGCTACGCACACAGTCGACAAAATTCCCAAACGGTCCACCGGGTTGAACTTTGCCGCTGAGCTTATCCAAACCAATGGCTTTGCTTCCATTTTTAGGATAGAACTTACCTCCGGTGATTTTTCCTTCAGTTGTGTAGTATTCATTTTTTACTACGCGCGGAATGCCGTGTTTGCCGACAAGCCCTCTGGTTTCAAAAAGTAGAATGGCATCGTCATATTCATAAACAGCCATTTGGGTATTGGGAGTTTCTCCCTGATCTTCATACCCAAATCGGCCGCCGATGCTCCAAACGCTTTTGGGCATGGTTGCGCCCTTAATAGCCCAGCGAGCAACATCCATTTCATGCACTCCCTGATTGCCAGTGTCGCCATTACCGGTTTCCCAGAACCAGTGCCAATTGTAATGAACTAAATTACTGTGATATGGTTGGTCTTCAGCGGGGCCTAGCCAAAGATTAAAGTCCAGTCCACTGGGGGGAGAGCTAGTTTTCTTGTTGCCGATGCTCCATCGTGGCTTGCAGCAATAACCCTTGCTGACTGTCAGCTTTCCGTATTTTCCTGAGTGTACTGCAGCAATCTCGTTTGCCCGTCCATCACTACTGCGTTGCTGGGTTCCGTGTTGTACGATTCGGTTATACTTTTCAGCTGCTTCAACTAACTTGCGCCCTTCATAAATGTTGTGGGAAATAGGCTTTTCAATGTATGCGTCCTTGCCGGCTTGGCAGGCCCATATGCCGATTAAGGAGTGCCAATGGTTGCAGGTAGCTACGGAAACTGCGTCTAAATCTTTATCATTTAAGGCTTCACGAACATCTTGAACACATTTAGGTCGTTTGCCTTGCTTGCCTTCCACTGTGCGTGAGCGCCCTTCAAAGAGTCGGCTGTCCGGGTCAATGAGGTAGGCAATTTCCACATTCTTCATGCCCAGGTATGCATTCATGTGGCTTTGGCCTCGGCCATTAATGCCCGCTACCCCAATGCGCACCCGTTCATTAGCTCCAAACACACTGGATGGAACAAAGTTAACTGCTAGAGCAGAGGCGGTGGCTGAGGTTTTTAGGAAAGACCGGCGATTGAATTTGTTCATGTGATGTTTTCGGTGGTTTAGTTTTGTGGCGAAGTTATGTATTAATGGTGACAGGTCTTTAGACTTGGGCAAGTTTCTTTGATTAAGAAACTTACTGTTCGCGACTGTTCATAACAAAGGTGACCGGTCCATCATTGGTTAAACTAACATTCATCATGGCTCCAAATTCGCCGGTTTCTACCGGGACATTGAGTTTGCGGAGCTGGTCGCAAAAGTTTTCGTATAAGTATTCTCCCTCCTTGGGGGGTGCTGCATTAGTGAAGCTGGGACGTCGGCCTTTACGCCAATCACCTGCCAGCGTAAATTGACTGATTACCAGAGCCGATCCCTTAATATCAATAATTGACCGATTCATTTTTCCTTCTTGGTCATTAAAAATCCGGAATCGGGCTATGCGGTCGGCAAGAAATTCAGCATCTATTTCATTATCTCCCTTGGCTACTCCAAGTAAAATAACCAAGCCCTTAGAAATTTCCCCGGTAACGCGGTTATCAACCGTTACCTTGCCTTCGCTTGCCCGCTGAAGGACCGCAATCATTAATCCCAATTAAGCCACTCTTTTAGAGTAGCGGTATCTTTCTTGATGGCGGCAATCTGGTTGGGCACGTTTTCCTTGGTAAAAGGTTTGAGATATTCCACGTGCAGATTGATCGGGCCAGTGAATCCGCTCTTTATTAGTTGTTTGGGGTATTTACTATCTACGATTCCCTCGGCTAACCCGCAATTGTCTCGCTTGTTATCCTTCCATCGGAAACTTTTAACATATAAAGCGCCGATTCTGGGGCGCAGTAGATTGGCATGTAACGGCCATGCGCGTGTTCCTTCAGCAGTGGCATGACTCATGTCAAAACCAACTGCCAGATACTTTGAATCATGTGCTTTAAAGAGTTCATGTAAATCCCACAAGGGAGCACCTACATAGTTGCTGCCTGAGTGGTTTTGATAGATGGCTTGCATGCCAAGCTGTTTGTTGAGTGCTACTAAGTTTTCAATAACGGGTCGTAATTCATTAATTTGACTCACAATCGGTTTTTTAAGGTCATATTTGTGGTAGCCCATGCGGTAACGCTTTATCCCAAGTTTGGAGGCTATCTCTAATTGCTGAACGTTTTGTTTTTCATCCGCGTTATTAATACCTGAGGCCATAATGGTCATTTCCAGTCCGCGCTTTTTCAGGGCTGCCATCAGCTTGGGTAACTCATCGGGCACCTGTTCGGGGGTGATTTGGCCACCGGGGCGGATGGTTCCCTCGATTCCGTCAAAGCCTAATTCAGCAATCAGATCAGCCAGATCATCATAACTGAGCATTTGCAATGGTTTGGTAAAAACGCAAAATGGATTTTTTCTTTTTTGTTTAGCCAAAAGCGTCGGGACTAGAGCGGCGATGGCGCTTGTGGAAATAAATTTTCTGCGGTTCATTTACAAAAGTGTGAACCTTAGGATTTGTCAGTGCAATATTTTGATCCTGATTTGCACTGTTTTTCTTTGTTACGGGTTCAGCGCGCGGGTGAGTTGGCGGAGGCGTTTGGAGAGGGATTGTTCCTTATCGATGG
>CAJWKQ010000252.1 GCA_913041895.1 uncultured Verrucomicrobiales bacterium | reverse complement strand
GGTTCGATTCCCAAAATACATTTCACTCGCTTTGGTCGACCCTCTCTTGCTCCTCATTCCTGTTCTGAACCATTAAAGCCACATAGAAAAAGAAAACCATCGGCATAATCACCCAACCCCCAGAAAACCATGCCATGGAAATTGCAGAGGTGCCAAATAATGCCCCCGCAATATAACGAAAAAAAGAAAACTCAACATTATCCTCGCCCTTGCACTCAGTGGGCTTAATCCACAACATGAAAAGGCCACACAGAATAGCCAATATGCCGATCCATTGCATATATCTTGGGCAGGTTTCCACCCGCTATTAAGCTACTAGGCTGGTATAAACCCTCTATTTGAGCGCAGACTCGATTGCCTTAATCACCTCAGGCGAATCAGGCTTGGTTCTGGGCGAGAAACGCTTCAAAACCTTACCATCCTTGCCAATAAGAAATTTCTCAAAATTCCAACTGATCCGATCTGGTCCAATTTGTTTTTTGAGCGATTTGTACAGCGGGTGTGCTGCGTCTCCATTTACCTCTATCTTGGCGTACATCGGGAAGCTGACATCATATTTTGAACTGCAGAATTCCTTTATCTCCTCCAATGTCCCCGGCTCCTGTCGGCCAAACTGATTGCAAGGAAAACCACATACTGTAAAACCCTTTTCACTGTACTTCTTATATACAGCCTGCAGCTCCTTATATTGTCTAGTTAAACCACACTGCGAGGCCACATTAACTACCAACATGACTTTACCCTTATGGGTCTTTAAGCTGGCTGCCTTGTTGTCAATATCCTTAAGGGAAATATTATAGAGAGAATCTTCAGCTAAAAGACTTAAGGACAGTAAGAACGTTGCTATAAATAAGATCGACTTCATCTCTAAAGAATCCCAAGGAGAAACTACCCGGTCAAGAGCAATTGAATAATGCCTAAAGCTTTGGAAAAGCTGCTTTCAAATCAACCTTGTCGTCCATCTCCTTTTGCAGCTTGAGCAGACGCGCAAAGAGCGTGCTAATTCGCTTGTCCTGTCCAGAATCGTGCGCAAGATCCTTCTTCTCGAAGGGATCTTCCTCAATATTGTACAGCCGCGCCTTGTTCACTTGCGGGTAAAGAATCAGCTTCCACCCCTCCACCGTCACGCTCCGCTGCAAACCGAGATAGGCACCATAGATATCACTGTAGGCGTGTTTCTTTGCTTTCCCTTTAAGAATGGGAAGCAGACTATGAAACTCAACTTTGTCTGCAGGTTTACCTCCAGCCAGTTCAATGGTGGTAGGATGAACATCCTGCAAATAAATTGGGGCCTCCACTTTTGCCCCAGCCTTGATGCCGGGGCCAACGGCCATGAACGGTACGCGCGTGCTATGCTCATACATATTTTGTTTACCAAAAAGCCCGTGGCGGCCAACGGCCAAGCCATGGTCAGCACTGAAGAAAATGTAAGTGTTGTCGGCCTGTCCGCTTTTTTCCAGCGAATCCAAAATGCGACCCACCTGTGTGTCAAGATGCTCGATGATGGCATAGTATTCCTGACGATGCACCTTCACCGCGTGTTCGGTACGCGGCATGGGGCCGAGGCGCTCATCGCGCAGCTTGTGCGGATTGCCGATTTGATCCTTGTAAGGATACTGCGCCAAAAAATTCTCGGGAACCTTGATGCGGCTCAGCGGATATTTGTCGATGTATTCCTTTGGCGCCTGCCGTGGGTCGTGCGGCGCGTTGAATGCCACATACATGAAAAAGGGCCGCTTGTCCTTTTTGGCCATGCCGAGGTAATCGATGGCGTCATCGGCCACAATCTCACTCCAGTGCCTGCCCCCTTTCCAGAAGCCCTCAAATTTTTTGTCATAGGGGCTCCACGGATCCGGCTTGCCGGGCAAGGGTCGGTTGTAGCCTGCCGGGGTTTGATTGGGCATACCGGGCCGAATATTGCGCGCTACTTCAAATGCCTCATCAGCCTTGGCACGAATATGCCATTTACCGGTAAAGAACGTTTGGTACCCTTGCCGCTTCATCACCTGCGGCCACAGGCCATCAAACTCCCTTTGTTTCGCCTCCTGGTTGGGTAAGGGCTTGTTTTTTCCCTTGCGCGGTCCTCCCAGAAGATTGGAGGCCTGCTGTGCGCGCCAGATGTAGCGGCCGGTAATTAGCATGTGCCGACTGGCTACACACACCGCGCCGCTCCAGGAACCCATATTGTATGCCCGGGTAAAAGTGGTGCCTCGTTTAACCAAGCGATCCAGATTGGGTGTATCAATATCAGTGTAACCAAGTGCTCCGATCGTTTCATAACACTGGTCATCAGCAAAAATGAAAAGGACATTGGGTTTATCAGCCGCCTTTGAGAGAAAAGGAACCGTTATATAAACCACCAGCACAGACCGGCACATTAATTGAAGCAGGAGTTGTCTCATGGATGAATTTGATTGTAGTAGACAGAGTCCAACAAGCAACACTTTACGCTCGCTCCCACTCTTGCCTCCCCCCCGGTTTCAACTTAAATAGAGGATGAACTCTTGGGCGCTTCAGTTTTATTAATTGATCAAAACGAGCCGCATCACGCGTTTTTAATTTTTTTAACAGATGAGACCACTCATGCTTCAATTGACCCCGAGTTTCATAAACTTTCCCCATCACTCTTCCTTTTGTAATCTTTGAGCCGTCAAATTGATAGCCACGTTTCAAAGCCTCCTCGTATATTGCATGGAGATAAGTTGCCATCGTTTTGACCGGGTCAATTTCTTTACGAAACCGGATCAGCTGAGGGTGGTTTCGGTATCCTCTAGTTCGACCTTGTAATACCTTTTGGGCAAGCAGACTTTCCCTCCAAAGAGCCACCAAACCTTTTGCGTCAAGATAACGCGGGTGAATCGTCCAGATGCGCACTACTTGCGAACCCTAGGAACATACTTTGCTTTTGGATCGTAAAGAGGATTTTTCTCCGTCGGAACGGGTGCCTTAGTACTCTTACGCCATTTCAGCATAGAAGCATGCAGTTCCTTGACTTTATCGGGCATCTTGGCTGCTAGATTATTTTTTTCGCCCAAGTCTTGTTTTAGATTATAGAGCTCCAGCTCATCATCCTCAAAGAACTCAATTAATTTCCAATCCCCCATACGTATGGCTGCTGAGGGCGTAGTACGAAAAGCACCGTGTCTGACAGTATACCCCTGCAAGTAAGCAGGAAAATGCCAGTATAGTGCCTCGCGCCCCAGTGAAACCGAAGCATCCTTGAGGCAGGGCACAAAACTTAGGCCATCGAGTTTCAGATTTTTTGGCCGCTTGATTCCTGCTGCCTCCATAAATGTGGGATAAAAATCCACACCGATTACCGGTTCACGACAGGTACTTCCTGCTTTGGTGACCCCGGGCCATTTAACCACCAGTGGTTCGCGGATTCCACCCTCATAGAGCATCCCCTTGGAACCGCGAAGTGGAGCATTTGACGTTACCGCCCCGTGACCGCCGTTATCGGAGAAAAAAACCACAATGGTGTTATCATCCAGCTTCAGTTTTTTGAGGGTCGCCTGCACTGCTCCAATGCTGTCATCCATACTCTCAATCATCCCCGCATAAGCCGCATTCTTGTGCCCGCCCACTGGAGTTTTATTCTGATACTTTGCCTTCAATTCCGGTTTGGATTGAATCGGCGTATGCACCGCGTAATGAGTGAGGTAGAGAAAAAAGGGATTATCCTTATTCTTCTCAATAAACTTACAGGCCTCCTGTCCCAACCTATCAGTTAAATACTCACCTTTTTCCTTGGTCACCAAATTAGGATAATTATAAGGGCTATGGTATCCGCCGCCACTGGGACTACCCCAATGTTTACCGGCAATATTCACGTCAAAACCTTGGGTGGTGGGATCCGCACCCAAGTGCCATTTACCCATGGTAGCAGTTACATAACCTGCCGCCTTTAGCGTCTCAGCAATTGTCACAAATCGCCCAGCCAGTTCAGTAGTATTTTTGATGGGAACCAATTTACGAAACTTGGCCTGCCCACGATCGGAATTAGCCACCGTGTAAACACCATGGCGCGGGCCATACAATCCACTCATTAAACAAGCCCTACTTGGAGCACAGTTGGGTGCACAGGCATAGGCATCCATGAACTTCATGCCTTCGCGCGCCAATTGATCCACGTGCGGTGTCTCGTAATACTTGGAACCCATAAAGGACACGTCGGTCCA
>CAJWKQ010000251.1 GCA_913041895.1 uncultured Verrucomicrobiales bacterium | reverse complement strand
GTTTTACCCATAGCCCGCTCCTTTCCTTTGGCCACTATTCGTGGTGTTGAAGTCTCTCTCATCCCATGGGCCGTGTCTAAAATCAGAGCCTCACTATCCGGACACTCGAACCTCGTTATTGAACGAGGCAACTTTCAAGACATCTCACTCGAAAGTGCTGAAGTAGTTATCTGTTATCTTTATTCTGGAGGCATGACATTCTTGGAAGCCAAATTCGAAAAAGAATTAAAACCCAATACGCTAATCATTTCGAACACCTTTCGGTTAACCGGATGGGAGCCTGAAGAGGTCATCACTCTAGATGACATACACCAAACACCCATCTACCGCTACCGCGTCCCCTCCAAATGATTTATACAAAAAGACACGGCGAGTTGTGATTTAATGGAACACTCGTCTGACAACTTTATTTTTGCTTTTTGATCACTGGCTTGCCGATTATGCCGTAACGAACGGGTGAATCCACGTTGATATAACGGCCTGCCATTAAATGGGTTACTGCGGGCTCCTTTATGAGTTGTAAATTACGATTACCCCATTGAAGTTGCTCCTGCCCAGTAGCCCATAATCCTAATTGTGCAATGTTCTCCCCTGATAAATCCATGAAACCCACCCAATTTAGAAATATTCGATGATAGGATTGAGCACCATTGTCAGGGGTTAGACGACTGGTTTCCACATCGCTTTTCCCTTTAATGATCCACCTTCTACCTTTGCCCTTCATTATTGAAGGCTCAGCCCATAATTCTAAATGATGTTCTTTAGAACGAGCTTCAGGCACAGGCGAATATACCGGCCGAACGTCCAGTTGCCCAAGATAAGCATAAGAAACCACTTGTTTAACAAATGACTCGGGCAACCTAAATGGCTTATTCTTTTTAGCCAACGTCACAACTTCCTGCTGGAGTAAATTTGAAATGTCAAAAACGTCCTCAATATAGTTTTCCTGTAAAACACAATTCTTTATAGGCACCTCATCTTTATCGAGCCGGCGGCCCCAGACTTTTGCGACCAATGTGCCTTCTTCTTTTTCCGGTGTAGCAACGCAATACTGATTCTTTACATGCATAACCAAAGGAGGCAATTTGGCATTTATATCAGGCGCAAAGGGCAAAGGTCGGCTAGGAAACAACCGGAATCTTTCTGTAGGCACAGGTGCTTTCGGAGTATCAATTTCTTTATTACGTGAAAGGCAATAATCCAGAAACTTGGACACTTGAACGTTATTATCAAAACCAAGAACCCACGCCAGCGCTTTGCCCGAACTATGTGCAACACATATTCCTTGCGGGGCTGGTTTGGAACGGCTGATTTCCCGAATAAAATCTCCTTCAATGCCCGCGGGAGGGTTATTTACCAGTGCCGCCTTTAAAGCGACAGGAACAAACTTCTGATTAACCAACCCAATAACATCCTCTCTTGAAAAGACCGCCTCACGGGTGGCCCCAGCAAAGACTCAACATCGAGTATCGTCAATAGGACGGTCTATGTAGCACCAAAGAATAAGGGGCTTACCTGTTTTACGTGCCTCTGATAATCCCTCCAGCAAGCAGGATTTCCACGCGATTTTCCGCCAACTAACATCATCAGCTCGAATGGTCTTTATTTGTCTATCGAGCTTTCTCGGTGAATCAATGCGAGGAGCCGCAGTAAGCCCGAAAACAAAAGTCAAAAACAGGATGAACTTGCCCATATCCGAATGCTAACCTATGGCAGTATCCGCAAGCAAGACAGCAGTCTGGACCAGAAGCAGATGATTCTGGATTAAGGATTCAGACTCGCTATTAGGGTTCAGGGCGGTACCTGTGGGAGCGTGAAGCTCCTGGCTGCCAATCACTGCTGATTGCCTTCTGTGGATGTTACTCAAGCCCTTTTAGAACACATACCCGCAGCACCGAGGCCCCATTGGAGAATGGCTTTGGCACCGGCAATTCAGAAAGGAAAAGGGGAGGAGGTTCAGCGGCGATTAAAATGGAAAGGGACGAGGCGAATACTCTAATTGATGTGCCGCCGGAAAGGACGCTGGAGGAATAAGCCACTGTGTCGGTGCTGCGATGGGTGCTTTAGTTTGGATTCCAAGTTTGTTAAGCTTATGTTGCATTAACCGATAATTTAATTAGTATAACCCTTTGGACTGAATTTTCCATGAACTGGCGTAAGAAAAAACATTTGGTTATTCGTCTTCTTGCCTGCTTGAGCTCTCTTATGGTCACTTTTTTGATTCAAGGGACCGAGAAGGTGCCGGTTTTTGAAAAGGAGATTTTACCCATATTCAGAAGTAAATGCGGAAAGTGTCATGGAGATAAGATACGCAAACACGGGTTAAGCCTGACTTCAATGTCAGGTATCCGACATGGGGGGGAATCAGAGGAGTCGGTGGTGGGTAAGGGGCTGAAGGAGAGTTTATTATGGAGGATGATTTCGACCGGAAAGATGCCTCCCAAAGGTAAAGTCCCTCTAAGCGAAAAAGAGAAAACAAAAATTCAGCGATGGATTGAAACAGGTGCAAAATCCTCAGCGCCTGAGGTGGCAGTCAAAAAAGAAATTAACCAGCATGACGTTCTGCCAATTGTATTGTTGCGCTGTACTGCCTGTCACGGAGCTCAGGAGCAAATGGGTGGGCTGGATTTACGTACACCAGAGAAAATGCAAAAAGGCGGAAAAAGCGGGGCTGCGCTGATCGCAGGCAAACCTGATGACAGTTTATTGATTCAACGTATTGAAAGTCAGGCCTGTCCCCCCAGTAATCTGCTGTTAAAATATTTTGTTCAACGGCCTAGTTCTAATGAACTTGAGGCTTTGCGTGAATGGATTGGTGCGGGGGCCCCTGAGAAACCGGTGTTGGCTGATGTGGCAACGACTCAACCGGATATGCTGGTTACCGATGAAGATCGAAAACACTGGGCGTTTCAAACTCCCAAAGCGGTTCTCGAAGATCACACCATTGATAAATTTATAGCAGAGAAATTGAAGGCTAACGGACTTTCTTTTTCTCCTGAAGCAAATCGTTCCACACTTATTCGCCGCGCTTATATGGATTTGATCGGATTGCCGCCGAACCTAGTTGAGCTGGATATGTGGTTAGAAAGGGATGATTCACAGTGGTACCCCCAAATGATTGACCACTTATTAGCTTCCCCTCATTACGGAGAGCGCTGGGGACGGTACTGGCTGGATTTAGCCGGTTATGCGGATTCAGAAGGGGGCGTTTCTTCTGATCCGGTGCGGCAGGTGGCTTGGAAATATCGCGACTATGTCATTGAGTCGTTTAACAAGGATAAACCTTATGATCGATTTCTATTGGAGCAGATAGCAGGTGATGAGTTGATTGATTATGTCAATGCTGCGGAAGTTACTGGTGCGATGGTTGAAAATCTGGTGGCCACGGGTTTCCTTCGCATGGGGATCGACCAGACTGGTTCACGTACCATGAATTTTGTACCCGAGCGGTTGGGGGTTATTAGTGATGCTCTTCAGGTGTTGGGATCCGGAATAATGGGACTAACTTTGGAGTGTGCCCGCTGTCATTCGCATAAATATGATCCGATTCCTCAGCGCGATTTCTATCGGTTAAAGGCGGTTTTTCAGGGTGCGTTCGATGAGCACGATTGGCTTAGCTTTAAAACCCGCACCCTTAATGTGGCGACCCCGCAGCAGCTCAAGAGAATCAAGTCGGTAAACCCTCCTCTTGAAAAGAAGCTAAAAATACTGATTCAACAGCTGAAAGAGGCCTCAAACAAAGTGCGATTGGAATTGCTACGTCAACATTATCCCCAGCAATCAGAGGATGATCGTGCCTCAACACTGACGGCGTTACGCAGGGCTGATAATACGCGCACCTTAAAACAACGTTTGTTGGTGGAAAAACTTCAACGCGTTGAGATACTCCCGAAAACAGGGCAATCCCTTGCAGTTCGTTCAGCACGTTTGTTGGTGTCAAATCTTGAAAGGGATATCGCAACCATACGCCGTCAAATGGCACCTCCAACAACAATTCGTGCACTCTGGGATCGTGGCCAACCTTCACCCACTTATATTCTCCAGAGAGGTGAGCACGATAAACCTGGTCGGCTTGTGGGGCCCGGTGTGCCTTCAGTGTTAACCGATGGTCGTTCGCCATTTGTGGTGCAATCTCCGTTTTCCAATGGTACACATAAAACGGGCCGTCGTCTGGCTTTGGCTCGTTGGCTAATCGAAAAAGAACATCCATTGACCGCCAGAGTGATGGTCAACCGAATTTGGAACCATCACTTTGGAACAGGATTGGTCCAGTCATTGGACAATTTTGGGGTAAAGGGAG
>CAJWKQ010000250.1 GCA_913041895.1 uncultured Verrucomicrobiales bacterium | reverse complement strand
AATGCAATTGCTGCAGACCCATCTTTGGATCAAAACCGTATCGCTGTCATGGGCGGAAGTTATGGTGGATTCATGGCATTGCATAGCATGGTAAAGATGAACAATTTTTTAAAATGTGGAGTGGATGTGGTTGGGATATCCAACTTTGTGACTTTTCTGGAAAACACAAGTGATTATCGTCGGGATTTGCGCCGAGCTGAATACGGGGATGAGCGAATTCCTGAGATGCGAAAGTTTCTTCAGGAGCTATCCCCATTGACGCACGTGGATAAAATCACCCGCCCTCTACTAATTGTTCAGGGTGCCAATGATCCAAGAGTTCCTGCCAGTGAAAGTGAACAGATCGAAAAGGCTTTGCGTAAAAGGAAAATCGAAACTTGGTATCTTTTGGCTAAGGATGAAGGCCATGGTTTTCGAAAACAAGCCAACCGGGAGTTCCAGTTTCTTACCACTGTACAATTTTTAAGAAAACATCTCTTGAATAAAGAATAGCGGTTGGCAAGGCTCGAGTCGTGACGTACAACGCGCGTGTGAAACGCATGCGTAATTTCGCCAGTGACAATAATTCAGGTGTATGTCCTGAAGCTTGGGTAGCACTTGAGGAAGCGAATACTGGTCATGTATTAGGTTATGGAGATGACCGGTGGACTAAAAAAGCAGCCGACCTCATCCGCGATGTGTTTGAGGCAAAATGTGAGGTCTTCTTTGTCTTCAATGGTACTGCAGCCAATTCACTTTCACTGGCCTCCACTTGCCAGAGTTATCACAGTATTTTGTGTCATCAAAATTCTCATGTAGAGAATGACGAGTGTGGCGCTCCTGAATTTTTTTCCAATGGCACCAAGGTCCAGCTTTTGAAGGGTAAGGATGGCCGGATTACTCCGGAAGGAATCGAAGAAGCTGTTCTACGTCGTACTGACCTACATTTTCCAAAGCCACGGGCTATTACGGTGACTCAAGCAACAGAGTTGGGAACGGTTTATACGCCTGTGCAACTGAAGGCGATTGCGAAGAGTGCAAGGAAGCATCACTTGAAGATTCACATGGACGGAGCTCGCTTTGCCAATGCCGTTGCTCACTTAGGCGTAGCTCCCAAGGATATTACTTGGAAAGTGGGAGTGGATATTCTGAGTTTCGGTTGCACCAAAAATGGGGCGCCGGTGGGTGATGCCGTTGTGTTTTTCGATCGAGATCTAGCGCAGGAATTTGAGTGGCGCTGCAAACAGGCGGGCCAATTGGCTTCCAAGATGCGTTATATATCTGCTCCTTGGGTGAACCTCCTTCGTGATGGAGCATGGTTGCGCCATGCGGATCATGCGAACAAAATGGCCGCGCGGCTTTTCAAGGGAATTAAGAAGATTAAGGGAACAAAGTTACTTTATCCAAGGCAATCCAATGGGGTGTTCGTGGATTTGCCCATACCTGTTATTGAGGCGTTGCATGATCGAGGATGGCATTTCTACACATTTATTGGGGAGACCGGAGCACGTCTGATGTGTTCCTGGGATACTACTACTGAAGATGTAGATGACTTTGTGGCTGACCTGACTGAACTCATGTCCAATCCCAAAAAGTTGGCTTCTAAAACAAAACGAAAAAAACGCAAGAACCACTAGTCTATATTACCATGAAAATTACCTATGCATTCATTCTTACGGCTCTCACTGTCGTTGCCCAAAATGCCACCAAGTATTACGAGCCCATCATCAAGGATGTGGAAGGCTGGAGGATAGCCGTGGAACCAAAATTACTTGAAAAAGAAAATAAAGAAGTGGCAGACAAGGCGTTCGTGGCATTGGCCAACCATTTGCAACGGGTGAAATACATTCTACCTGAATCCAAGGTAAAAGAATTGCAGAAGTTGCCGATTCGCTTGGAGCTCAATAATAAGCGCCTGGGAAGCATGCAATATCACCCTAGTACGAGTTGGTTGCGCGCCAACCGTCATGATCCGGCTTTGGTAAAGCATGTGCATATTCCGAGAGCCAGAGCGCTTTATGACCGGGGCATGTGGGCCAAGCATCCTTATGTGATCATGCATGAGCTGGCCCATGCTTATCATGACCAGGTGCTCAGTTTTAATAACAGAGAGATTATTGGTGCTTACGAGGCTGCCAAGAAGGCGGGCATTTATGAGAAGGTGATGCTCTATACCGGCCGCACGGTTCGCCATTACGGTTTAAACAACCATAAGGAGTATTTTGCCGAAAGCACCGAGGCTTATCTGGGCGTAAACGATTTTTACCCCTTCGTGCGAGGGGAACTAAAAGAACACGACCCACGAATGTACAAGATTATGGAAAAAGTCTGGGGCCCTGTGCGATAGGTTTCGAATTTAGGTTCAGTTAATAATAAATGAGACTACTATTTCTGCTAATTCAATTAGTTCTACTGCCTGCTGTACTTGGTGCGGATAAGAAGAAGAGCGAGACACTCACAGATCCACCTAAGTGGCGCCAGTGGGATTTGGGGGCATCAGCCCCTGTCCCTGCAGATAAGGCTCTTTCCACCTTTAAAATTGCCCCGGGCTTCAAGCTAGAACTTTTTGCTGCCGAACCCATGGTGGTTGACCCGGTATGCATGGCTTGGGACGGTAACGGTCGTGCCTGGGTGGTCGAAATGCGTGGGTATATGCCCGATGTCTCTGGCACCGGCGAAACTTCCCTGAAGGTGGGCAAGGTGGTTGTCCTTGAGGATACAAATAATGATGGCCGGGCCGATAAGAAAACCGATTACCTTAAAGGTCTGATTATGCCGCGTGCTATTGCCATGGTCCAAGGAGGAGTATTAGTGGCCGAGCCACCAAATATTTGGTTTTGTGAGGACACTAATGGAGATCTTATATGTGACAAGAAAACCAGAGTTGCCGGTTTCGCAAAGCAAGGACCAGTTGAACATACCGATAACGGTTTGGTCCCGTGTCTGGACAACTGGATGTACAATGCCAAAAGCAATAAGCGCTTCATGTTTCGTGATGGAAAAATGATTACCAGCACCGCGCGGTTCCGTGGGCAATGGGGGATTTGTCAGGATGACTACGGGCGATTGTATTCCACGAGTAACTCCCGATATTTGAATAGTGACTGGGAGATGTATCATAACCCCAAGGGATTTGCTAACGCAGCCGTTCGTACCAGTGATATCAATTCTATTCGGCCCAATCCCGGAATTAACCGGGGCTATAAACCGGAGATGTTACGAAAGGATGGCCGGCTGGCGCGGATCACTGCAATTTCCGGCCCGGGCGTATACCGGGCTGATCGTTATCCTGAGGAATACGCTGGAGCGGCCTTTATTCCGGAACCGGCGGCCAACGCTCTCACCAGCCACTTGTTTAAGGAGACCGACCAAGGATTGGGCACTGCAGAGCACAAGCTTTTCGCTGATGAAAATTTTAAGAAACGGGAATTTCTTTGTTCTACAGATGAGCGGTTTCGGCCAGTCAATGTCTATAGTGGGCCTGATGGTTGTATTTATGTTGTCGACCTATACCGGGGTATTTTGCAGCACAAGGTTTACGTCACGGGTTTTTATCTTAAACCCTACATCCTTGAACGCAAACTGGAGGTGCCTGTAGGCATGGGCCGAATTTATCGTATCGTTCATAAAGCCAAGGGACGTGACAAAATCCAGCCACGGCTTTTGTCTGCCTCAACTGCTGAGCTGGTCAGGGCCTTGTCCCATCCCAATGGTTGGTGGCGAGATACAGCCCAGCGTCTACTGGTGCAGCGTAACGATCCCGAGTCTGTGTCTCTGTTAAAAAAGACTGTGACTTCTGCTGAAAATCATTTGGGCCGGATTCATGCATTGTGGACCTTGGAAGGTATGAATGCCCTTGATCTGGCTACCATTGAGACTGGTTTGAAAGATAAGCACAACAAAGTTCAGATGACTGCACTGGTTGTTTCGGGTCGCTTGCGTGCAACCCCGGATCAGGAAAAGGCCATCGCCGCGGTTCAATCCTTGGGTGAAAGCAAACTTGAGCAGGTATCCAAGCTTAGTGAGCAAATGGTTAAGCGATTGAAGGGTGAAATTATGGCTAAATCAGGTGGCCCGCCGAAAATAAAGAAAATGCCCAAGGGCGAGCATGGCGAGTCAGTCAAACGTGGGGTCGAAGTTTACAATACTCTTTGTATTACCTGCCACTTGGCTGATGGCAAGGGGGCGGATAATCTGGCTCCGCCTTTGGCTAATTCGGATTGGGTAACCGGATCAACCGAACGCCTGATTCGTATTGCCCTGCACGGCGTGCAGGGGCCGATTGAGGTAAGTGGAAGTCGTTATCGGCATCCGGAGGTTATGCCGGGCTTGGGCCTTGCCCTGAAAGACCAGCAGATTGC
>CAJWKQ010000249.1 GCA_913041895.1 uncultured Verrucomicrobiales bacterium | reverse complement strand
ATGGATCCTACCCAGCAGGCAATGATGAAGTATATGCCTCTGATGTTTGTTGTTTTCTTTTACAAAGCCTCTTCAGGCCTGTGTCTCTATTGGACGGTGCAAAATGTACTGACTATTATCCAAACCAAGATGACAAAGGTGGATCCTGATGAAGACAACAAAGGTAATAATCAAGTGGAAGTGATTCCACCAAATAAAAAACGAAGAAAAACCTAAATTATGACTATGTCTAGTAAACCCAAATCCATTCTGGAAGACATGCTGAATCACCTTGGCTTTGATGCTTCGGTGGAAGAGACTGCGTTAGATTCCGGCAGCTTGTTGAATGTAAAGACTGAAGATGATCCAGGCCGTTTAATTGGCCGTCAGGGACGTACCCTGAGTGATCTCCAATATCTAACCAATCGCTTGCTAATCGTTCAGGATGACGAAGCCCCCAAGGTAACGGTAGATGTTGGCAATTACCGTACTGAAAACCGAGAGGGCTTGATCAAAAAAGCCAAGGAGGCAGCTGAAAAGGCACGCCGTTGGGGTGAGGTTGTAGAAATGGAACCATTGAATGCCTTTGATCGTCGGGTGGTGCACCAAGCTCTGAAAGAGGTGGAAGACGTGACTACAGAATCTATTGAGGTAGAGGATACCAATAAGAAGATGATTCTGGTACGACCTACTGTAAGTTAGCCAAACATTCCTTTTTTAAACCCTGCGGGCCATTAAATGGCCCGTTTTTTTATTTAAATTCGAAAACTATGTCTTTGGGGTCATTTATTAAAATATTATGTTAATTATTTAATACATGGCACACCGCATGCTCTGTACGCTTGCGTGTCATTAAAACAAATTAATCAATATGAGGGCCGGGGCTTCGAGGAAGCTTCTCAACAGCTTTTGCTGGATATTGCCATGGAATCTTCATTGCGTGAATTAAATCAAATTGCAAATCCTTCCCCAAAACCTGCTAGTTTATCCGGGTATTACCAGAGTCTTCATGAATGGCGTTCTCCAGTAGCAAGTGAATTCAAGAATTAAGCAATTCCTTTCAAATAAGCGAAAATTAGCTTGGGTAAATCATTGCTGTATCCACCTTCAAGGATATTTGCCAAAGGTTTTTTGAGAGATTGTAGTTGCTGGCCAATCCATTGATAATCATCAATCTCAAGTTGCTGCTGGCAGAGAGGATCTCTTTTGTAGGCGTCAAAACCGGCTGAGACACAGATCAGGTCCGGGTCAAATTTATTCATTTCTACTAATGCAGCCGAGGCGGCCTTACGCCAGATGAGATTAGAGCTATCTGGAGCTACGGTAAAATTGTGGCAGTTATCAAAACTCTCGGATCCGGTACCCGGGTATGCCGGATGTTGGTGGATAGAAAAGAAAGCGGTTCCGTCGACTTTTCTCAAAATATCCTCGGTGCCGTTGCCGTGGTGTACATCAAAATCAAACACTGCTACTTTTTTTACGCCAGCTGAGCGCGCTGCAAGGGCTGTGATTGCGATACTGTTGAAAAAGCAAAATCCCATTGCTTTTTTCTTTGTTGCGTGATGTCCCGGTGGGCGGAGCAGGGAGAAATTAGGTTTATTCTTTTGGGCAAGCTCAAGTGCACGAAGGGCTCCTCCTACAGATCGTCGTGCATGGGCATCAATATTCGGGTAATTAGGAGTGTCCGCGTCGAAAGCGTCGATGGGGTTCTCCACCAGATGTATGTGTTCTAGTATATGGGCTTTCTCTATGAGGCTTTCCTTGGCTAAGGCGGGTTTGTCCCAGATAATTTCAATTTCCTTCTGAGCGCGTAAGAATTCAAGGGTGGCAGCTACGCGTTGAGGGCGTTCGGGATGTTCCTGTTGCGAGTAGTTCAAACAACGCTTATCAGTAATTATATGCACAATGGCTAGTGTGCGTGAAGGTTTGGGTTGCGTCCACTGTGAACAACCTTCGATTTCCCGCTGGAGCTGTCGCGGACTATCCTCCTAGTAGCGCTGTTTGTGCCGGAATATAAGGTCAAATTCGAGGTCTTTGAAGGGCCAATGGATCTTCTTCTTTACCTAGTAAAGAAGGAGGAGGTGGATATTTATGAGGTGAACCTGACAAAGGTCGCCCGCGAGTTTATCGAGTATGTGGACCTAATGCGAGAGTTTGATATTGAGATAGCCGGTGAGTTTCTTGTGATGGCTAGCACACTCATGTACATAAAAAGCAAGGAACTCCTGCCGGTTGACCAGCAGGTACTGACAGATGACGAAGAAGAAGGAGAGGATCCTCGATGGGAACTCATACGAAAGCTGGTCGAATATAAGAAATTCAAGGATGCAGCTGATAAACTGGGCACACTGGAGCACAAGCAGGAGGATGTCTACCCGCGCTTACCTGCTAAGCAGCAGTTTGAGATGCCTGAGGACCGAGGCCCTGACTTGAAAGTCAGCATATTCGATCTTATCAATGCGGTTAATGATGTCATAAAGCGTGTGGAAGTACGTAATACTGGTACCAGTCAAATTCAAGATGAACAATTTACCGTCGCTGAAAAAATTCAGTTTCTGCGTGATCATTTGGCCAATCAACCTCGCTTTGTTTTTACTGAACTATTTGCTTCAGCCGTCAGCCGAAATGAAGTCGTTGCTACCTTCCTTGCACTTCTAGAATTGATCAGACTCAAACAGTTGAAAATAGAACAAGAAACTAGCTTTGGTGAGATTATGATTAGTGAAGGTGATGGAGAAGATGAATTTGATCCTTCAACTGCCCATACCTCAAACACTCCTGAAGTAGTTGCTGGTTAATCCATGGACCTAAAGGACATCCTAGAGGCAATTCTGTTTTCCTCACAAAAGCCTCTAAGCGCTAAGGAATTGCAAGATATCCTAAAGCAGGCTGGAGAGACCGGTGAGGGTGATTCCACAAATTTTGCGCAAACTAAAGCCGCCGCAATCACCAAGACACTTGAAACACTGGCTCAAGAGGTTGCTCAACTGAATCGACCTCATCATCTGATATGTGTGGCCGGTGCTTGGCAGTTCGTGACACAAACGGATTATGCTCCTTGGGTCCGGGCTTTGGTTGGAATAAAAAACCGGCCAACACGTTTATCTAAGCCTGCACTGGAGACATTGGCTATTATCGCTTATCGTCAACCGATTACCCGGGCGCAAATGGAAGAAATCCGCGGAGTGTCTGTGGATGGTGTAATCGGGACATTGACTGAACGACTACTGGTGGAGGTGGTTGGCCGTGCTGATGTGCCCGGCAGACCTCAGAACTATGGAACGACTCAGACATTTCTCGAGTATTTTGGGCTACGTAATCTTGAAGAATTGCCCGATGCTGAGGAATTGAGACAGGTGCCAATCAGCAAACCTGGGGCACCGGTTACCACCGATGGAGATGATGAAGAGCCCGAGCAAATGTCGCTTGAGGAGGTGACACAAGCTAAGGATAACGATGCTAGTGAAGTGGCTCGAACGGCTGATGAAGATAGCGAAGAGGACGAGGATTATGACGAGGATGACTTTGAGGAAGATGATGAGGATGAAGAGGAGTTTGACGACGAGTAAGGTGAAGAGGTAGAAGAGGCGTCTAAAACTCCATGAATATCCAAGAACATCGGGCTGCGATTGATAAGATTGATGCTCAGATCGTTAAACTGCTGAATCGCCGGACTAAGCATGTTTTGAATATTGGCCAAGCGAAACTAGCTTCAGGCAAGGCTATTTTCCAGCCGGACCGCGAGCAGGCACTTTTGCGGCGTATATGCAAGTTGTCTGATGGGGTTTTGTCGGATGAGTCCCTGCGGCATATTTACCGTGAGGTAATGAGTAGTTCCATCGCTTTGCAAAAGGGATTTAAGATCGCTTTTCTCGGTCCAGAAGCCACCTACACTCATCAAGCTGCGGTCCGGCGTTTTGGAACCAGTCTAGCTTACGTGCCACAAAAAACCATTGCTGAAGTTTTCAGTGAGGTGGAAAAAGATCGAGCAGAATACGGAGTGGTCCCGGTTGAGAATACCACCGAGGGAGTGGTGACTCATACATTGGATATGTTCGTCGACAGTGAACTCAAAATTGTTGCTCAGATTGTTATGCCTATCGAACACTGTTTGGTGGGTAAGGGTAGCATGGAACAGGCCAAGAAGCTCTATTCTCATCCTCAAGCCTATGCTCAATGTCGAAATTGGGTACGTGAAACCCTGCCTAGCGTTGAGTTCATAGAAACTTCATCGACAACTGCAGCTGCTGCGCTGGCCGCTAGAGCCAAGACGGCTGTTGCTATTTCCAGCGCGTTGGCTGCAGAGAAATATAAGCTGAATATTCTTGATGCTGCAATTCAGGACCACAGCGGGAATGCCAC
>CAJWKQ010000248.1 GCA_913041895.1 uncultured Verrucomicrobiales bacterium | reverse complement strand
TGCGGGCTTCAGTTTTTGTTTTTAAGGGCTCATCTTCAATGACGTCCAATCCCGCACCGGCGATTACCCCCTTATGCAACGCAGAAAGCACGGCCTTTTTCTTGATGATACCACCTCTTGCGGTATTGACCAAATAGGCTGATGGTTTCATGAGTGAAAGTTCCTGCTCTGCAATAAGATAATGTGTTTCTTCGTTAAGAGGGCAGTGAATGGACACCACGTCGGACGTTTTTAATAGACCGTTCAATGAATGGGCTCTTTTAATCCCAATCGCTTTTTCAGTGCCGCCGGGAAGGTAGGGATCATAAAATAAAACGTTAAATCCAATCGCTTTGGCTCTCAAGGCGGCTGCGGTACCGATACGACCCAGTCCAACCACTCCAAAGGTCAGGGTGCTGGTGCGTCTCAACTTATCTTTGGCAACCAATTTCCAGCCCGGCTTTTTGGCTTCGGCATCGAGTGAAAATAGTTGACGCGTTAAAGCTAGAGTTAGAGCAATGGCATGGTCGGCAACCTCTTCTGTTCCGTAATCGGGCACATTACAGACGGGTATTCCTGTTCGGGCGGCTGCATCAATATCGACCGAATCGTAGCCAACTCCATTGCGGATCAATGCTTTGCAATTAGCCATCTTAGATATGGATTTCTCAGTGATAATGGCGTTTTGCCATATAATTATGGCTTCGGCCTGTAGTATTTCTTGAGTGAAATTATCCTTATTATCCGTCAGGAAATATTTAACGTTTGCTGATTTGCCCAGGACTTTCGATTCGATGTCTACACCGCTGTTGCTGGAAGGAGCCGTTTTCCAGTCCAGCACCGCGACTAGCGGCTTACGATTCTTTACTGGCATTACTATTGACTTTTGCGAAGCTCCAGCATGGTTTTTCCAAATGCTCTTCCAATCTTTGAAAAAGTGATGGTGCTGCCTAAATAATGATATGGGAAATCTGAACCTATCAGTTTCCATGCTTCCAGATTTTTTCGCCATGTGGGATAGGCTTCGTTAGCTTTCTTATCCCAATAGATATCTGTTGGAATGGCTTTCACATTGCCTTTGAAATCGGCAATGTTATTCATTGACGCTTGGGCGGCCTTAACGATAGCCATGTTGCCTTGAGCTTCCTTAAATCCGTTCTGGCCCATGATGCCGATGACAAAGGGTAGGTTTGGTGACTTGAGTTCTTTGCGAACATCACGAATGAAATTCTCCATATTTTTCGCGTACTCATGAGGGAAAGGTCCATACATATCATTCCATCCCTGAAACCATACAAACCCTGATAACTCATATCCGCGACCGTCATACTGAGGGAATCGCTTTTTTAACTCCTTCAGGTTAACGGAAATTTCCTGCATCATAAGCCGATAAAAATGGCCGTGGCTTTCAATAACCTGTTTTCGGTAGGTTTCGCTCTTATCCTTGTAGATCGATTCTTTGGTCCCCTTTAATTGGGTCTCTATCTCCTTACGTGTAACCTTGGGATTATCCTTCTTAGCCTTGTTCATGGTATTACGAACGAGGTTGTTGTAGTCGCGGTTCACCATGCCCTGAACAAACTCATCCAGCTGTTCCTTTTCTGGCAACCCTGAGCTCGGCGGTCGAAAATCACGCCCGATGCTCTTGCCGCCCCATGCCGTTTTGATAATCAACACCGGTTCTTCATAGTGATTGCCAACCACGTGACCGAATTCCAACTCCGGGCCGATGCGTCCTGGTGAGCCAAAACCAACAGTAAGTGGTCCGCGACGGTCGAGGAAATTGATCCAGACGTCATCACGTTCAATGTATTTGCCGTCCTTATGCAGGTGAGCGAAAAACTTCCTCGTTTCCGGAGCCTTGATTTGGTGGTTTAATAAAGGATCAATGCCGCCTTTACCTTCCATGTTGGATTGGCCTGCCAGAATGAACACTTTTAGAGGTTTCTTTTCAGCCCAAGCCGAAAAGGCCAGTATTACGCCGGTAAAGAATAGGGCGGTTGATTTGATTAATGTCATGGTTGAGGTGAAGGCTAAACATTGCTTTTTTCTCGGCAAGTGAAAACGCCTTTTTGCTTTCTCAGTGGAAAATAGGTAGGATTTGCTTAGGACGCATGGGTCGCAAGATACTTATTCTCACCGAAGGACTTTCCAGTCCAAACTCCGCTAAAACTGCCTGTAGCGTGATTCGTTATCGAAGCGAGGAAGTAGTGGGGGTGTTGGACTCCACAGTTTCGCCTCAGCCCTGTCAGAATCTTTTGGATGTGGGCGGAGATATACCCGTGGTTAATACAGTGGATGCTATTGCTGAAGCAAACGTGCTTCTTATTGGGATTGCTCCAACTGGAGGAGGATTGCCAGCGCTCATGAGACAGCAGGTAAAAGCCGCGATTGAGCGAGGAATGGATATTGAATCCGGGCTACATGATTTTTTATGTGAGGATAAAGAATTTGTTGAATTGGCCAAAAAATCCGGATCAAAACTCCGTGATTTACGCCGCAATAATGAGCGTGAAGTGGCGCAACGTCTGAATGTATCACCTGATTGCCTGCGCGTACATACAGTGGGGCATGATTGCAGCGTTGGCAAGATGGTCACCTCTATTGAAATCGTTCGGGGGCTTGAGGCGGAAGGGGTGTCGGCTAAGTTTATTGCGACAGGGCAGACCGGCATTTTGGTGGAAGGTGACGGTTGCCCGGTTGACGCGGTGGTGGGCGATTTCATCAGTGGTGCGGTAGAAAAACAGATATTAGCCCATCAACACCATCAAGTATTGGTGGTTGAGGGGCAGGGGAGTATTACTCATCCCTGTTACTCGGCTGTGACGTTGGGATTGCTTCACGGTTGCCTTCCTGACGTTCTGGTTTACTGCTATGAGCTGGGGCGTACTCAGGTCAAAGGAGTTGATCACATTGAGTTACCCTCAATGGAATCTCAGAAAGATCTTTATCTGGCGATGGCGAATGCTGCGCATAGTTGTCGGTTTATTGGAGTATCCATAAATAGCCGCAATACCGATGAAAAAACTTATCGAAAAGAGAAGGAGCGTATTGAGGCTGAATGGAACCTACCTGCCTGCGATGTTTTCCGGGAAAATGCGCAGCCGTTGGTGGATGTGGTAAAGTCATCTATGGTTAGCTGAAAATGGAGCTGTTCTTACATGAATTTGATCTGCCCTTGAAACACCCGTTTACGATTGCTCGTGGAACGATTACAACCCAGCCCACCTTGATCGTGGAGCTGAGGCAGGATGGGAAAAGTGGTTTTGGTGAAGCAACGATCAACACCTTCTATGCCTCTTCAATGTTGCAGATGAAAGAGCGATTTAAGCAGATGCAGGCGGAGGTCTCATCTTTTTCATTGGGCGATCCGTCTGAGTTTTGGTCCCTATGCAACAAACATTTGAATGATGCACCGTTTATGCTCTCGGCACTTGATTGTGCTGCGCATGACTTATGGGGAAAATTGGAGGACTTGCCCGTTCATCAGTTGTGGGAACTGGATTTAACTAATGCAGTATGTTCTTCCTTTACGATTGGTATCGATGACATCGAGACCATGCGTTCTAAATTGAAGGAAGAGCCGGGCTGGCCGGTGTACAAAATAAAACTGGGAACCAAAGAGGATGCCCAGATTGTTCAGGCTTTGCGACAGGATACCGAGGCATTGTTCCGTGTGGATGCCAATTGTGGTTGGAAAGTGGATGAGGCAATAGCCTTAAGTTCTGAACTAAGTCGCCAAGGGGTGGAGTTTATTGAGCAGCCGTTGGCTCCTGAAAAGAACGATGCTCAAGGTCGTCTCTTTCATGAATCTGTATTACCACTGGTTGCCGATGAAAGTTGTGTGGCTGAACAAGATGTAATGCAATGCGTAGGGCGTTTTCACGGGGTGAATATCAAGTTGAGTAAATGTGGAGGGTTAACTCCCGCCAGACGGATGATTAATGTAGCACGCGATCACGGATTAAAGGTGATGGTTGGATGTATGACCGAAAGTTCAATTGGAATTTCTGCGGGCTCCCAATTGGCTCCTTTGATTGATTATGCAGATTTGGATGGCGCGGTTTTGCTTGCTGAGGATACGGCCAATGGCGTCAAGGTGGATCGCGGTTCACTAATTTATCCGGATCTTCCGGGTTGCGGGATATACGACTTTAAAGGTTAGCCCTTTAATCTCTCTCTGGAGGTTTTGCAGCCAGAATCAATTTGACCAACTTCCCGAAGCTTGCGGTTGAGACGCTCCCATTTGGTTTAAAGGTGTCCACGCGGTGCACGATAACTAAGTCCCACTGAGGAACCACCAGCACCTTATGCCCGCGGTATCCGTGTGCGGCAAATGATCCGTCAGGCAGGGTTACTTCCGGGTAGAAATTACCGTTGGCCCCCACCCACCACATGTAACCATAGCC
>CAJWKQ010000247.1 GCA_913041895.1 uncultured Verrucomicrobiales bacterium | reverse complement strand
GATCCGGCTAACAAATTAATAGGCAGGCAATCCCGCCTGAGGCTGGATGCAGAAATCCTACGTGACAACGCATTGGCAGCCAGCGGGTTATTGTCTGCAAAGATGGGCGGTCCCGGGGTTTTCCCACCTCAACCTCAAGGCTGCATGAACCTCGGCCAATCGCGGCGAAAATGGACAGCTAGCACCGGCGAGAACCGTTACCGACGGGCCGTATATACCTACCGTTGGCGTGCTACGCCTCATCCCGCACTCAATGTTTTTGACACTCCGGACGCCTTTGCCAGCTGCACGCGAAGAATACGATCCAATACACCGTTGCAAGCACTGACTCTTCTCAATGATCCTGCTTTTTTTGAAATAGCCCAAGGTCTAGCCGAACGTATTATACGAGAAGGCGGGAATACTGATGAGACACGGATAGAACTAGGCATTCGCCTTTGCCTCGCTCGCAAGCCCACTACCCATGAGATATCGGTCCTTAAAACTTTTTTAAATAAACAAAGAAATCTTTACGCGAATATGGACAAAAAAGCACAGGCCCAAGTCTCCCAACGCACACATGGCCCTGCTGTGCCTGAAAGTTACCGTAGCGAACAATCAGCGTGGACCATGCTAGCAAGAGTCTTACTAAATCTAGATGAAACCATCACACGTGAATAGACTCCAAGAGACAACGCGACGCCATTTCTTTGGCCAATGCGGAATAGGCCTCGGCTCAATTGCGCTTGGTTCCCTAATGAATAATAATGCGTTCGCGGGCAAACGATCCATGAACCAATTCCACATACCGCCTAAGGCAAAGAATATCATTTTTCTTTTCATGGCGGGAGGCCCTTCACACTTGGATCTTTTTGACTGGAAACCTGAGCTAGTGAAGAGAGATGGGCAGAATATCCCAGAATCATTCATTAAGGGGAAACGATTTGCCTTCATGAATAGCTCATTCAAAAATCCTCAGAAGCTACAGGGAACCATCAGAAAATTTAAACAACACGGCCAAAGTGGAATGTGGGCTAGTGAATGTTTCCCGCACATAGGATCAATAGCTGATGAAATAACCTTGGTGCGAACCTGTAAAACAGATTTATTCAACCACGCCCCTGCAAAACTATTTATGAATACCGGATCTGGCATTTTCGGAAGGCCAAGCATGGGGTCCTGGGTTACTTATGGTATCGGAAGCGAATCTAGCAATTTACCAGGGTTTGTAGTTCTTCAATCAGGACCCAGAGGCCCAAGAGGAGGGGCTGTAAACTGGGCAAGCGGATTTTTACCAACTACACATCAGGGTGTCCCTCTGCGCGGCAGTGGAGATCCTATCCTTAATTTAGCAAATCCAACGGGAGTCAGCGCAAGGTCCCAGCGTGATTCTCTGGATACACTTAGAGAATTGAACCTCAAACGCTTGATAGAAACTGGGGACGAGGAGATTCGCACGAGAATTGCCAGCTATGAAATGTCCTATCAAATGCAATCGAACGCCCCGGAATTAATGGATTTATCTCAGGAATCAGAATCTACTCTAGATTTATATGGAGCAAAAAGAGATCAATCCAGTTTTGCCAGAAACTGTCTCCTCGCAAGAAGACTGGTAGAGCGTGGCACGCGTTTCGTGCAACTTTACCACACCAACTGGGACCACCATGGAGGGCCCACTGAAACTCTAACCAAGCATCTTACGCAAGTTACTAAAGAAGTAGACCAACCTGCAGCCGCCCTTGTGAGAGACCTTAAAGCGAGAGGCCTTCTAGACGACACACTTGTTATTTGGGGAGGGGAATTCGGGCGAACCCCTATGAGCGAGAAACGTGCAACACCAGGCAGGAATCATCATATCGATGCATTCAGTATGTGGTTTGCTGGGGCGGGGATCAAGCCGGGTAACGTAGTAGGCGAAACAGACGAGTTCGGCTTCGGCGCAGTGGGCAGGGAGTGCCACGTTCATGACCTACACGCCACCATACTTCACCTTCTTGGCATAGACCACGAAAAGCTAACATATAGATTTCAGGGCCGCGATTTTAGGTTAACGGATGTTGCAGGGAATTTGATTGAACCTATGCTCGGCTAATGAGCTGTCTCATTGAAAAGATCGAAGGTGAAGCTGCATCTCTTTTTCCTAAACATTGCCATATATTGGTTGCTGTATCAGGTGGAGTAGATTCCATGGTGTTACTTCATTGCCTGAATTCACTATCTAAAGATAAAGAATATAAATGGAAAGTCTCAGTTGCCCATTTCAACCATATGCTTCGGGGATTAGAATCAAATGAAGATCAAACCCTCGTCACCAATTATGCAAATCAGTTAAAAGTTAAAGCTGTTCGAGGTGAATGGAAGCAAAATGCAAAATTGATCAAAGAACTCGGGATGGAAATGGCGGCCCGTGAAGCCCGTTATCAATTTCTTGATAAAACATCTAAGAGACTAAGATGTAAACATATTGCAACAGCACATCACTCCGATGACCAAGTCGAAACGTTCTTATGGCGCCTAATGCGTGGTGCGGGAGGGAAAGGCCTTGGCGGATCACAGCCATCCTCCTCTTTAATAACCGATAAAACCATCACTCTGGCTCGTCCTCTTTTAAATTTCAGTAAAAAGGAACTCATACAATATGCACGCAACAACTCGATTCCATTCAGAGAAGATCACACAAACTCAAACACGGAATACCTTCGCAACAAAATACGAAAAAACCTTATACCTTACTTAAAGCGAAACTACAGAACAAATATTGAAACTTCCATTTTACAATCCCAACATCTCGTTTCTGAGGATGCAGATTATTCAAGTCAGTCCGCCATAGACTGGCTGGAGGCAGACACGCGAGATTCTTTCACCAGTCTTCATAAGGCAGTTAAGCGATGGGTTGTCTGGCATCAATTAATTCAATTTAATATCGAACCACAATACTCTTTGATTGAGAGTCTAATCAATTCTTTGGGTAAGCCTATTTGTGTTGGTGAAGAGAGGCGAGTAACTCTCGGTTTCAATGGCATATTGTGCCTCAAAAAGCTGGATCAACCCTGCTTTAATAAGCTGCAAACATTAATCCAGCCAAAGAGCAGCTGGACAACTCATGACTTTGGTAAAACCCGGATTAAATGCAAGGTCGCAGCACAAAACAAACTTAACAGACTAAACGGAGAGATTTTCGACGCACATAGCCTCGGGAAGCAGATCCTATTGAGATATTGGCAGCCAGGGGATCGCTTTCATCCAATCGGGAGCAAACATGATTCAAAATTACAGGACTTATTCACTAATGCTAAAATAAGAGCCGCAGAAAAGCGTTCCAGTATAGTTGCATGTACTGCTGATGGCTCCCCTTTCTGGGTTCAAGGCCTTCGCATCGGTGAATTGGCAAAAACCACCAACAAGACCACGAAGTTCTTATATTGGAAATGGTGTAAAATCTAATATATTGATGAATTTGGATTTTATGGTAGAATTGAGGTCACGCGAAAAAAATGGATAACGGAGAAAATAATCAAGAGAGCTCCCTGAAACCTTGGATAATCTATCTTCTCATTTTTGGGGCTATTTTTATGCTCCTCATGGCGGGTAAGAATAAGACTGAAAACCCGAATGATATCTCATACGACGAATTTGTCGGAATGGTCACAAATAAGGTCGACGAAAAAGAAGACATACTCATAGAAGCCAAAATTAAGTTCTCCCAAGGCTCTGAACTAAAAGAAATAACAGGAAAATCCTGGGAAACAAGAGCAATCGGAGACACATTGCAGGGAGATAACGCACTTCAATTTCTCCGCTCAAACAGAAAAAAAGTAGAAAAATCTTTCCGGCTTAAATCTACAATTCCAGAAGAACATGAAACGATAATCTATGGTCATCCGAAAATTGAGCAAGAGCAAGAGAGCACCCTACTATACAGCTTTTTGCTGACTATGCTGCCTTTCCTTTTAATCGTTTTCTTTATTTATTTTTTCTTCATCCGTCAAATCAAGATGGCAGGCAAGGGGGCAATGAACTTTGGAAAAAGTAAGGCCCGCATGACAAACAAAGATAAGAACAAGATTACTTTCAAGGATGTAGCAGGGGTTGATGAAGCTAAAGACGAGGTTTTTGAATTGGTTGATTTCCTAAAAGACCCGAAGAAATTTCAAAAACTAGGAGGCCGCATTCCTAAGGGGATATTGATGGTAGGCTCACCGGGTACGGGAAAGACACTTCTAGCAAAGGCGATTGCAGGAGAAGCAGATGCAGGCTTTTTTAATATTAGCGGATCCGATTTCGTTGAAATGTTCGTTGGGGTAGGGGCCAGTCGAGTCCGAGATATGTTTGAGCAGGCCCGAAAAAGCACGCCATGCCTTGTCTTCATAGATGAAATTGACGCGGTCGGCCGTCATCGCGGTCATGGGCTTGGTGG
>CAJWKQ010000246.1 GCA_913041895.1 uncultured Verrucomicrobiales bacterium | reverse complement strand
TGGTTCTAAACGCCGGACGCGGCTCTAGTGGCGGAGCAACATTGTGGCAAAGCGGCTTCCTCCCATCGACTTATGAAGGAGTACTGTTCCGGACACAAGGTGAACCCGTACTTAATCTGGACAATCCAAAAGGGCTTCCGCCAGAACTGCAGAGACTGGGACTGGATACACTCCTTCAAATTAACAAAGGTCGCTATCAAAAGATTCAGGACCCTGAAATTCACAGCCGTATTGCAAATTATGAACTGGCTAGCCGAATGCAAACGACCGCTCCTGAATTAATTGATTTATCAAAGGAAACTAACTCGACAAAAAACGCCTACGGTTTGAATCGCCCTGAAGTAAAAGGTGGTGGCCGAGGCAAGCTGGGAAACACGTATCAGGATTTTGCGCGGAATTGCCTGTTAGCGCGACGGCTAGTTGAACGAGGAGTACGATTTATAAATATCGTTTATGCGTCGTGGGACCACCACAGCAACTTAGACCCTGAATTAAAATATAATGCAGGAGCAGTCGACCAACCTATCGCTGCATTAATTAAGGATTTAAAGCAACGCGGCATGCTTGATTCCACAATGGTAGTTTGGGGCTCAGAGTTTGGCCGCACTCCATTGGGTGAAAACCGCGGTGGCCGAGCCGCAAACACAGGTCGCGACCATCACCCATTCTGCTTTTCCATGGCACTTGCAGGTGGCGGCATCAAGGGAGGCCAAATCTATGGTAAAACTGATGAAATTGGGTGGGGGGTTGAGAAGAACCCCGTTCACCCTAATGATCTCCATGCAACAATGCTTAACAGATTTGGAATAGACCATGAAAAATTAACCTACCGGTTCCAAGGCCGGGACTTTCGGCTAACCGATGTAGCCGGCAAAGTTATTCAAGATTGGATTGCCTAATGGAAATTTTCCTCAACGGAGAGTTCATTCCAGAGGAAAAAGCCTACATCTCACCATTTGATCGTGGATTCATGTATGGAGATGGCGCTTTTGAAACTTTGAGAGTATACAATGCTAAAGCATTTCTACTGGAAAGACATCTTGGCCGTTTAACACACACCTTGGACGGCTTGAGCATAACTGACCCCTATTCATTCGAAGATTGGTTTAAATACTGCAATCAACTGGTTCAAAGAAACGGACTAAACGACTGTATAATGCGAATCCAAGTGTCCCGAGGGGTCGGCAGGCGCGGATATGGCAACCTCGACACCAACACACACACCTCTCTAATTTCAATACACGAAGCCCCTCCCATTTCAGGAATTAAAACTAATCTTAATTTAATTACTGCATCAAATATCCTTAATGACCATAACCCACTATCAACAATGAAAACAGCCAACAAGCTGGTAAATATTATTGCAATGCGCGAGGCCGAAATGGCTGGAGCAGATGACGCACTGCTTCTAAACCGGGAAGGCAATATAGCTGAAACGACATCAGGAAACATATTTGCATTTATGAAGGGCGATATACACACGCCACCTATAAGCAGTGGCTGCTTGAGCGGCATCACTCGGGGATTAATTTTGGATTTGGCGAAAGATTTAGGCATAAGCTGCTTACAGAACAATATTACTCAGGAACAATTATCAAATTCTGATGGTGCTTTCTTAACTAATAGTGTTCGACAGATTCAACCTATCGGCAGTTTAGACGAAAAAGTGATCCCAGAGAATGAACTGACCTATAAATTCGCAAACGCCTACATTGAACAAATAGCGAAAACAACCTCCTGATAACCATGCCTCTCCCACCAGTTATTAAGGATTTATTCTACACAAATTCATTACCCTCTCTTGGACCTGAGAAGCGCAACGATTCTCTCGGTTTAAACGAATGCGAAGACCTAATCGGAAGCGCACTTAAATTTCCAGACACAGAACACCAGGCTTTGATCCGAAGCGCCTTACTGCTGTGGCACGATCATTTGGAGGCGTCACACGAAATTTCGCAATGTATTAATTCAAAAGACGGAAGCTTTCTACATGCATTGATGCACCGTAGAGAACCCGATTTTCCAAACGCCAAATATTGGTTAAATCAGACCGGCCAATATAAAGCCTATTCAGAAATTGCAAAACGATCAAAAATTCTATTGAAAGAGGCCTCCCTATCAAAACTATTTACTGATGAATGGAATCCTTATGCCATGGTCGATAGCGTTGAACAAACCAATCCAAACACACAAACATATAAGACCCTACAGAAAATACAGCAAATTGAGATGGAGATATTTATTGAAACAAAGTGCTCTTAGCTATCCTTAACAAAAGCACACAACGCATCTACAAGTCCACTGTCAGCATGAACCTTTGCCTCCACCTCTGGTCTGACCCCAATTTCAACCAAAGCTTTTGTGGTCTGTGGGCCAATACTGGCAATCTTAATTTTAAGTTTATTACATGTTCGAATTAAATCAAATCTACTATCGAAATTCTCAACCGCCGAAGAACTCGAAAAAATAATCCATTCTGCACCCTCTTCGCTCAATCTCGTAACGTTGCCTAACCGATCCTCCGTTTCAGGAACATTTTTATAAACAGGAACATCATCAACAATCGCCCCTATTGATTCCAAAGCTTTTGGAAGATCAGGATTGGCCACTTGCGCACGCAATAAAGCGACATTTTCATTCTCAATACTAAATTCCTCGCTCTCTTCGAAAGCCTTTGCGATACCCTTTGCCGTATATTCAATCGGCATCAAATCTACTTTGAGATGCATTGCCTTCAATCTGGAAGCTGTGGCTGAGCCAACCGCAGCAATCCTGCAACCACCCAAATCACGCAAGTCATCAAATCCCTTAAAAAAATAACTGAAAAATCGTTCAACACCATTTACACTGGTAAAAACCAGCCACTGATAAGACCCCAAGCCCAAAAGCACATCCTTTAGTGGCTCTTTATCATCGGGTTCAACTAACCGTATAGTTGGAATTTCAATAACTTCGGCCCCTTGTTTATTAAGCAGTAATTTTAGCTTATTGGATTGCGTTATAGCGCGCGTCACAATAACTCGTTGCCCAGATAGAGGGCGTACCTCAAACCAATTTAAATCTTTTCGAAGCTTAACAACACTACCAAAAATAATAACGGCTGGTGACCGAAAGTTAATTTGCTCAGCCTTTTGGGCAATATTTGAAAGTTCACCAACTAGTGTCTGGTGTTGGCCAGTTGTCCCCCATCTTATTAAGGCAGCCGGTGTTGTTGATTTTAAACCATTCTCCAACAACGTATCGGTTATTAGTCTCAACCTCTCAACTCCCATTAAAATGATTTTCGTTCCGGGTTCTTGTGCAAGATAACTCCAGTCAATTGTGCTATCGTCATTATCGGACTGCTCGTGCCCGGTGATTACTGAAATACTAGAGCAATGATCTCTATGTGTAACAGGAATTCCCGCATAAGCTGGAACCGCACTAATTGAGCTAACTCCTGGAACTATTTCAAACGGAACCCCCGAGGTCGCTAAACTTTCAGCTTCTTCCCCGCCTCTACCGAAAATAAATGGATCACCTCCTTTAAGGCGAATCACTTTTTTACCACTCACTGCACGATCAACTAATAATTGATTCAACTCATTTTGAGGAATCGTATGATATTTTGACCTCTTACCCGCAAATATAATTTCAGCGTCGGCCGGCGCCATGCTTAGTAACGAAGAGTTTACCAAAGCATCACTCACAATTACGTCTGCTGATGCAATCAACTCTGCCCCGCGGCATGTCAAAAGTCCAGGGTCCCCAGGACCGGCTCCCACTAAATAAACTGTGCCAATTTTACTGATTTTTCTTCTTTAATTGTTAATGGATTTGGACAAGCAAAAACCGGAGCTAACACTCCGGTTTTTTTAATAAAAATCGGCGGCAACCTACTCTCGCGAAAGCTATACAATCGCTACCATCGGCAATGAAGCGTTTGACGGCCGAGTTCGGGATGGGATCGGGTCGGGCCACTTCTTTATAGCCACCAAAAAATTGTCATTTGGCCCACATCTTAATATGGCACAATTCTCTGAAAACCTTACATGGATTTTATTTCTTATCCTGCGAACGTTTTGTCGGCTAATATTTGATTCAACTCTTCCGAGTTAATGTATTTAACCCTTTCGGGTTAAGATAAGCCGATCGGACATTAGTACCAGTCAGCTCAACACATTACTGTGCTTACACCTCTGGCCTATCAACCTGGTAGTCTTCCAGGAGCCTGGTGGGGAAACCTTGTCTTGGGAGGAGCTTGGCACTTAGATGCTTTCAGCGCTTATCTCTTCCGCACTTAGCTACGCAGCGCTGCCGATGCTACGACAACTGCCACACCAGAGGTGCGTCAATTCCGGTCCTCTCGTACTAGGAAGTGAACCCCTCAAGTTTCCTACGCCCACGGTGGATAAGGACCGAACTGTCTCACGACGTTCTGAACCCAG
>CAJWKQ010000245.1 GCA_913041895.1 uncultured Verrucomicrobiales bacterium | reverse complement strand
CAGGGACGCCGGCAAGCTTAAGGCCAGCTCCCACTAATTTTGAGGGTTCTTTTAGGTCAGTGAAGGGTACATCCACTTTTTCTTTGAATTCGCCGATGGCGACCGCGAGAACAAGAAAATCATTTGTAGAGGTTGCGTCTATATCAAACTCGTAGTTGGTTTCATTGTACTCCCGCTGAAAACTTAATTGTAGATCGGTCCAATCGTGATCTGGAAACGGGCTTAGGCTGAGATGAAAATCATAGATGACATCCTCTATTGAATTAGCAGCATAAAGCCTACCCCTAGTAATATCTAAATTATATTCACGAATCTTTTCTACCATCCCTTCAACCTGACTGCCTGCACTGGTGTCACTAATAACAACCGGCTCCCATTCCAGCCCACCCAGTAACTTTCCGCTACGTTCATCGACAATCTGCAATTGGGATTTGTCTTGGGCATTTATAATTTTTTCCCACACCACTTGGATATCAACAGCAGCCCCGAGACTCTGGCCTGCGTATTCTACCTGCCAAAGGCGGTAGCTCATAAATGCCCAGAAAAAGAAAAGAATAAATAAAATGACGCGCTGCATATTGGGAGCGCGGTGAGCTTACTGCCCACTTGCAGGAATAATCAACTCCTGACCGATTTGTAATTTGGCGGGGTTAATGCCAGGATTGGCCTGTGTGAGCTTTTCGATCTGAATTCTGTGAAGACGACTAATACTCGTTAGAGTTTCGCCGCCCTTGATTTTATGACGTTTTGTGGCACTAGAAGGGGATGGCTGGGTATTATTGCCAGCTGGCAGCCTTTCGGATTGATTATTGGCCACTTTAGGGCTTGGAGTAATACCGCTTGCTCGTAGCTGGTGCCGAAGAGCAAGATTTTCGGATGCCAATCGATTTAGTTCGGTTCTTAATTCTTTTATCAACGGACCGGGTTGGTTTTTTGGAGCTCCAAGAACTTCCTTTGCTAAATCTCCTTTGAGGGCTTCGATGTGGCCGGTAATTTCATTTTTGTTCGGAGCTTCCTGTTTTAAAGCAAGATAGCGTTGCAGATGGTAAATGGCGGCTGCGGGGTCCTTTTTACGTGATAGGTAAAGTATCCCGATTTCCATATGAGCCAAAGAGGATCTAGGGTTTGCCTCTAGTGCCTTGTGGAAAGATCGTTCAGCGCCTTCAAAATCACTGTGTTGTAATTGACGGCGGCCGTCTAAATAGTGGGGTTCTTTATCTTCAGCACTGGTCGCAACGTCACTAGGTTCACACCCCAGAATGAAAAGCATTCCAGCTAGGACTGTGGCGGTAACAGGATTGCACAGTGAACCACTCATCTCCAATTCTCTATACAAACCTATGATGACTAGCAATCGACACTTGTGAACAGTCAATCGAAAGAGTTACCAGAATCTAGAGAATCATCTTCTTGGCTGAGAGAGTCCTTAGATCCCTCTGAATCAAATGGGTTCTCTTCAGATTGTGAGGTGTAAGGCAGATGGAATACTGCTAAGAACAGATAAAATACCCCGACTAGCAGACAAAATATTGTGAGAATAAGTAGCTTCAATAAAACCATTATCCCCAAGGCATAGCACAAACTTCCTGCTCCCAAAAAAAATCCAGCGGGAAGCCACGCTGCGGTTGCCAGCCGCCAAAGAGCGCTGAAATTATTTTCCCGATTGGCAAAAAATACAATTGTCTTCAAAGGCCAGATACCCAGTAAACCTAATAAAAGTGAAGCTATGATATAGATCAGCCCCACAATGCAACTAATACCTAAGAATACAAATGGTCTGCGTGAGCCCCACCAGGGAATTTGTGTTGCTCGATCTAGGAGGAATTTTTTTTGTGAATATGACAGCTCCACAAAACCAAAGATGGATCTTAACACCCACCGATCTTCTAGAAATTCAATCTGTAAATCCGCGTTTTTATCATGGTGTTGGTTGTTTGGGTTAACAACAATTTCTAGGAACTGATTGCCAGCTAATTCACCGGTTTGATTTTCTGGCCATGTTAAACTCCCATGGTTAAGCCCGCCCTCATCAGGTAATTTCTCGATGGATTCGTTCAGGATAGGTGCCCATTGCTGGCTTAGCAGTAGCAAGACACTTAACGTTATCAATGAAGCTATTACAGTTTGCCAAAGTATTAGACGGCTCCATTTAGTTTGGCTGAAGGAGGCGACACCTTGAGGGGTAAAAGGGGGTTTTTCAGGGCAGCTGGCTTTCGAGGCAGCTTGATCTGAGTGCTCCGGTTTTCGGTATTTCTTGTCCAGAGTTTTTTGGGGTCTCTGGCCCATGAGATTAATCCTCGTTAGATTTAGGGGAATCCGACCCTGGATTATGTGCTTGGTCTTGAGGGTTCACCAGTAAGACTGGGAGTGGGTATCGCAATTTTAGAACTTCATCGACGTTGACTTCTATTTGATATGCGCCTGGGTCCTTAAGGGTTACATTTTGGAAAAGGTGTACGTTCGTTTGAGAAGCATCAGGGCTAGCAAGTTTATATTTTGTTTTATTCTCGCAAATGGTGGTTGCTCCGTCAGGGGCTATAATTTTGACCTGTTCAGTGAATTCGCCAACTCCGGCTGTCCAGCGGTTGAAACAGAAAATTTTGTGTGCTGTGACCGGTAGTTGCTGAACCACTACTTTGGTGAGGATCCCAAACAACATGGGATTTCCGTTATTTTCTTGGCGTATGTCTTCACAGAGAAGTGAACATTGTAGATCTGGTAGAATGCGTGTATCGGACATGATTAGGTATTAAAGATATCTGGTTTTAAGCCATTGGCTTTAGCACAAGCTTGGGTCGTATTTCGCAATAGCATAGCGATGGTCATTGGGCCAACGCCTCCTGGGTTAGGCGTGATTAAACCCGCTTTTTTTTGTACTGCGTCAAAATCTACGTCGCCCACCAATTGGCTACCGTTTTTGGCCGTGGAATCAGGGATCCGATTGACGCCTACATCAATAACCACCGCCCCAGGTTTGACCATGTCCTCCTTAACAAATTGGGGAACCCCAATCGCCGCAATGAGAATATCAGCACGTTGGCAGTGTTCATCGATGTTTTCGGTACGGGAATGGCAAAGGCTAACAGTAGCGTTCGCGTATTCACTTTTTTGGCAAAGGATAGCTGCCATTGGTTTGCCCACGATGTTTCCGCGGCCTAGAATAACCACATCGGTTCCGTCGATTGGAGTTCGACTGTGGATCAGTAGTTCATGCACCCCTGCCGGAGTACAAGGTATGAAACCATCGGTGTCTCCCAAGAGTAGTTTGCCGACATTTAGTGGGTGGAATCCATCGACATCCTTATTAGGTGAAACTGCAGAGAAGATAGTCGCCTCACTAATATGCTTGGGCAGGGGAGCTTGAATGAGAATGCCGTGAATTGCTGGATCAATATTTAGCTCACCGATAAGTCCAAGCAGTTCTTTTTCCGTGGTTTCTTCCGGCAGAACCTGTATTTGAGATTGAATGCCAAGACGTTCGCACGCCTTTTCCTTCATGCCTACATAAACACGGGAAGCAGAATCTTCACCTACTCGCACAAAAACGAGGCCTGGAGGGCCGCACTGATCTTTGAGTGCTATTACACGCCGCTGGGTTTCCTCGTGAATCTGATTAGCGATGACACGGCCATCGATCAGGTTGTCTAAAGCCACAGTCGGTTATTTCTCCTTTTCTTGGCCTGACCCCTTTGGTTTTTCGGTAGCAGGCAACTGCTCTTCGGAGGTCTCTTCTTTTTCCTTCTTATTAATGGCTTCAGTATTTTTAGAGGAGATCTTGGTAATAAATTTCCTGTTCAGCTCACCTTTGAGAGTAGTAACCAGTAGGACAGGAGTCTTGGGGTTGCGCTTATCAAGTGCTTCCTCTCCACTTACTGAAACTTTTTTTCCGACCAGCCAGTTGAGTTTAAGAGGCACCTCTTTATCGAGCATCAAATAATTGATCTTTTTGCCGGTTTCCAGATGCTCAAGCACGTAGCCCGAAGGTGATTGGATAGCAAGTGTACGACGGACGACACCTTCTCGATGGACTGTGCGAACGCGAGTTTCACTGGTAGGATTAGTTATTGCACGGGCAGGCAGGACGGGATCAACCTTGGCAATTTGTACTGGTTTGATCTCAGGGGTCGGTTTGGTTACGGCTGGCAAATCTGGGTTTTTTGCTAATGAGCTATCTGCTTTCTGTATTCTTTCTGGGTTCTGAGGATTGGTTGCCGAAGGGATAACAGCAGTGTTGGGCGGTGTTGGTTGCACGGGTGCTGCAGGATTAGTTGTCGGTGGGATAACAGCAGTATTGGGTGTCGTTGGTTGCACGGGTGCTGCAGGATTAGTTACCGGAGGGGTAACAGCAGGCGAGGGGACGGCTGGTTGAGGCACTTCAACAACTCCTGAAGTAATCTTCTGCCGTGTGACAAATTGAGCAGCGACATATACAGAGGCATTCTCTGGGGCGAGAA
>CAJWKQ010000244.1 GCA_913041895.1 uncultured Verrucomicrobiales bacterium | reverse complement strand
TGATCTCCTCGAAGGGGAGAATAAGATATTGTCGGAGTCTCCTTGTATGTGAAACCCGCCGAAGGAGTCAGCGAGTCGCCCGCTCCTGAGAATTTTACGCTCGCACTAAGATCCCCTTGTACTGATTGCTGTGTAGTAACACTGGAGACCTCAAGAAAAAAAGGGTTATCCCGATATTTTAGACGCACCAAGTTTAATAGAAACTGCTCATCCAAGCTCTTAGATATGGCGTGATTATACTGCGGATGTGTCTGCTGTAAGGACCCGGGACCAATTGTCCTGCACCCCATGGACACACATAGCAGAACTGAAACAATGAAGGTCTTTAAATATTTCATAAATTTTTCAGCGCCCATCAACTATAAGTCAATGCGTAACAGCTTTATCCAAGGCTTCCAAGACCTTTTCAGGGCTGCTCATTACCGGAGGTAGTACAATCGCCTCCCCTTGCGGCGGATATACTAATACAAGAGGCACAGCCCCACGCTTATACCGATGCAAAGCCTCAGTCATAACCGGATCCTTGTTTGTCCAATCTGCAAGGAATGCAACAGCGCCAATCTCTTTGAGCTTTTGAATCACCGGCTTAACCTCCAAAGCCCTACTTTTTGTATACTTACATGTCACACACCAGTCAGCAGTAAAATCAATGAGTACAGGATGTCCTTCGGACCGTGCTGCCGCAACAGCCGTCGGACTCCATTTTTTCCATTGTACCCCACCAGCTTTTACTTCGATATCACCATTGGCCATATTCCGGTTTTCTGGGTGTCGCCAGTCCAACCCCCATTCCAAAGCCGTTGCATAGCCAGCAGCCAAAATCAAAACGCATATTACTAAGGGAGCAGAACTCTTGGAGACTGTACGCTGCATAAACTCGCCAAACACCCAAGTCGCAAGAGCCACAACACATAACAGTACTCCCAACCACATCACCCCGCTCTTACCAAACATGGGTCCAGTAAAGGATAAGACCCAAATAGCCGCCGCCAACATGGGGAAACCCATGATCTGCTTAAACTGCACCATCCAGTTGCCAGGCTTGGGTAGAATGCCCAACCAACCTGGTTGAAAGGTTAGCAAAATAAATGGAAATGCCAGTCCTGCCGCTACTGCTGACATGGAGGCAATAATGACTCCGCTACCTTGAGTAAGTGCAATTCCCATTGCTGGAGCAAGAAACGGTGCAGTACAAGGAGTAGCCAAGGCAGTCGCCAATAATCCATTAAAGAAGGCTCCCATATAACCTTCACGATTGGCCATCGCATTTGCCTTACCCATTGTCTCGCCGCCGAGATTGACCTCAAAGGTACCAAATAAATTCAACGCCACCAGTGTCACTACCAATAGAAGCGCCAGATTGAAATACGGGTTTTGCATTTGCATTCCCCAAGAAGCCATGCCGGTTGATTTTTTTACCGCAATCATCATTCCCGCCAAAACCAGAAATGAGAACAGAACCCCCAGCCCATACGTTAAGCCAAGTTTGCGAACACGTTCGGGTGTCTCCTGACTTTGCTGAACAAACCCAAGAATCTTCAAGGAAATGACCGGCAGCACACAGGGCATGATATTGAGGATTACCCCCCCCAAGAAAGCCCCTCCTAGAATTAGCCAAATAGATTTTGATTCAACGCCTTTGACAGGTGCTTTTGACTCTTTCTTAATATCATCAAACACAAAAGCAGTTTTATATCCTTTAATTTTGCCATCCTTTTCCACACGGACAACGCCGGGAATTGATTCAGGCCAATTGCCAGTTTCACTCTTGATGAATTTCTTTATCAACGTTAAGCCTTCACCCGATTCATTTGTTGATTTATGACCTATACTCCATTTTAAACCTTCAGTACCGAATGGAAGAAATTCTATTTTTCTCCCTTCAAGCGGCACCTCCATATGCACTGACCGCATTCCTTCATCATCTACCACCCCCTCCCACTTTGCCGTCATTTTGGTCATCACCTTGTTGTCCGGTAAATGTTTACGCCATTTTGAAAACAAACCAGCAGCCCCCCCCATCTTCTGCTCATCTCCCACTAGCAGTTTTGCGGTAACTTCCTTTTCTCCCGGCAAACAGGTCTCCTCGCATTCCAACCATGTCACAGCGCCTTTAAGTTCATACTCACCAGGCTTTATGTCCTTCGCTAACTGTAAAGGAATAATAAGAAGAACCTCGTGATGATAGGCATAGGTGATCTGATCGAATGCCTCCATTTTTTCGGGAACCGGCCATTGCATCTCCCCGGCCTCAATCCCAACAGGAAGAGCCCATTTTATTTTTGTTGCATCGCCTGTTTCTCCCGGATTCTTCCAGTAGGTGTGCCATCCATCCGGCATCTTCAGAAGCAACCCAACATTTACCGTTGTTCCAGGCTTTACGGATGAGGCTTCGACCAAAAGGCTTACCTTTGTCTTAGCCCCAAAATCGTCTTCATTATTTTTAAAGAGATCCTGCCCATAGAGCAAAACCCCGTTAAACAAAAATAAAAGCGCCAAAGGCAAACTCCTCATGCCCCAAAAGACTCTCAAAAAATGAGCTTTTTTAAAATGCTTTATTCACATAGCAGCTTATACATTCATCGAAATGCGTATTACCTGAAGATCAACGCCATATTTCTAACGCATTTTCATTGAATCTACCTGCTCTTCACCGTATCCAATGAAGCATGCGAATCACACTTACCCTAGTAATTCTGGCTTCCTGCCTCCAATCCTCTCTCGCACTGGATTGGCCCCAATGGCGTGGACCAGACCGCACTGGTATTAGTGCCGAAAAACAACTGCTTAAAAATTGGCCTGAAGGTGGTCCTACTCGTATTTGGATCAACAGTAAAATGGGCTTGGGCTACTCAAGTTTTGCGGTCGTTAAAGGCAAACTTTACACCATGGGTTCACGTAATGGTACCGAACAACTCATCTGCCTAGATGCTAATACAGGCACTGAAGAGTGGGCTACTAAAATTGGCAGTGAACTGAAAAACGGCTGGGGGGGTGGCCCGCGCGGCACACCTACCGCAGATGGGCAAAACATTTATGCAATGGGCGGACAGGGAAATCTTATCTGCACCGACCTAAATGGAAAAACAAAATGGCAAGCGAGCATGAGCGAGTTGGGAGGGAAAAAACCCTATTGGGGATATTCTGAGAGTGTCTTAATTGATGGCGACTTTGCCCTTTGTACTCCAGGCGGAAGTCAGGGAGCAGTCGTGGCCTTTAACAAAAAAACTGGAAAAGTAATCTGGCAAAGCAAGCAATTCACTGACGGAGCACAGTATTCTTCTATTATCCCAATAGACCACAACGGCGCACACCAATACATTCAACTCACGATGAAATCACTTGTAGGCTTGGATTCCAAAACAGGAAACACACTTTGGAAATCAAGCTGGCCCGGGAGCACAGCCGTGGTTCCCACTCCGGTTTTCAATGAAGGAAAGGTGTATATTGCAAGCGGCTACAGCGTTGGATGTAAGCTGGTAAATGTTGGCCCATCAAACCAAGTAAGTGACCTGTGGGTTAACAAGGTAATGAAAAACCACCATGGAGGCGTCATACTATACGGAGACCATCTCTATGGATACAGCGATGGAAATGGATGGGTTTGTCAGGAATTCAAAACCGGCAAGGAAGTATGGAGCGAAAAAAGGGCGCTGGGAAAAGGTTGCCTCACTATTGCTGAAGGCATGATGTACTGCGTGGATGAGGGCCGTGGTGATGTAGCACTAGCCGCAGCAAGCCCCGATGGATGGAAACAACATGGCAAATTCCGGTTAGATCCACAGTCAAAAATCCGTAGCCGGCGAGGCAAAATTTGGACGCACCCGGTTGTAGCAAATGGAAAACTCTACTTACGTGACCAGGAACATGTTTATTGTTATAATATCAGTGCCAAATAAGATTTAATTAAACCAAATATACACTATGCGTAACATTACTATCACTCTTCTCTTAGCTTTCGCGCTCAACTCTATTGCAGCTGACTGGGCGCAATGGCGAGGCCCAAACCGGGATGGCGTAAACCCTGAAAAAGGATTGGCAAATCAATGGCCAAAAGATGGCCCAAAACTCATATACAAAGCCACCGGAGTTGGAGTCGGTTTCTCAAGTGTGGTCATCAGCAATGACACCCTTTACACACTGGGAGACTTGGATGACGCCTGCTATCTCTTCGCTCTTGATTTAAAGGGCAACCACAAATGGAAAAGCCGTGTCGGCGAACCAAAAGGACATCGCGGTTACCCAGGGCCTCGCTCTACCCCAACCGTTGCTAATAACCATGTGTACGTACTTGGCCAACATGGGGATCTGGTTTGTGTAAGCACTGCCGGCAAGGAGATATGGCGTGCAAATATTCAAAATAGCTATGGAGGCCGGATGATGAGCGGCTGGAAGTGGAGTGAATCACCATTAGTTGATGAAGGTAAAGTAATCGTTACACCAGGCGGCCCCAAAGGCGC
>CAJWKQ010000243.1 GCA_913041895.1 uncultured Verrucomicrobiales bacterium | reverse complement strand
GTTTCCGGATATCCATCTTCATATTCAGGCTAGTACAATAATTTATGCCTGGCTTTGGGATATCATCCCAGTCGCCTTCGATTTTGGGCGGCAGCTTCATTTTGGAATAAGGCAAAAAAGGCTCGTAATATTTTTCTGGAGCTACAAATGGAACATGCGGACGCACAAAACCCACACCTAGGAAAAACGGTTTGTCATTTTTTGCGAACTTGCCGATCAATTCCACTGCCTTCGCGGCCGTCTTGCCATCGGAATGCACAAGGTCATCGCCCTCAGCCTCCACTACCACGAAAGTGTTGCCGCCAACCACCGGTCGTTTACCATCAGGATTATTTTGTAGGGTTTCGCCTTTCCCCGGCGCGCGCCATTCCGGACCTTTGCTGTTGTAGCGCTCGTGCCACGAGGCGGCGTCATCGGCACCATGCCCACCCTGCTCAATGCCTCCGGGTACTCCCATATGATAAATCTTACTCACGCGCGCAGCGTGATAGCCATTATTCATAAAGTGCTGCGACCACGTGGCGCGGTTACCGATCTGTGGACGCGGACTTTTGTAGCCTAAAACCCCTGTTGCATGCGGATAATAACCACTCATGAATGAGGCACGTGAAGGACCGCAATAGGTGCCCTGACAATAAGCGCGAGTAAAACGTGTGCCCTTGGCTGCGATCGCATCAATATTGGGCGTCTTACAGACGGTATTTCCGTAACAGGATAATGCAGTGGAAGTCAGGTCATCAGAAATAATGAAAAGCACGTTGTATTTTTTGGGCGCGGCTTCTGCAGTAAACACGAGCCAAACCAAGGCGAACAATAAATAAATTTTTATATTTTGCTTCATGATATTACCTCATGCATGACGATGAGTTCCTACTCATCTCAGTTACTAAAGTAAACGTGATTCTTCAATAGATCAGTATTGGTCTTACCGGCCGAACCGCCGGTAAAAAGGACACCTGGAGGCTCAGGCACCACATTATGACCGGTAGGTCGTTCGATGCTGGGAAGCCAATGCGAGGTTTTGGGATCAAATTTACTGATGGACCTAAACTGGATACGATCCCTACCCACCATGTTAAAAGCCACAATTTCATTGGTGGGATCACCCCAGATTTTTTCATTTTGCGCGCCCGTCTGCAACTGTCCCACACCGTGGAGTTGACCTTGATGATCAAAGGAAAGACCGCCAGCCATTATCAGATTAAAGGATCGCCACTCGGGGAGCAAATGATCATTAAGGCGTCTCCGCTCCCATCCACCCTTACCATCGGCAACCGCAAGCCAAGCTTCGCCTTTCTGTTTAACCACAGTGCTGTATATTAGATGTGGTTTTCCTTTGGGTGATACCGCCAGGCACCCTGCCCGCAGGGATTTCTTTAAATCCACCCCTCCGCGTGCAATCGTCTCGATGCTTTCAACGGTAATGGGTTTATCAATCACCGAGCCATCCGAACGCTTCCAGGTGCGCCCAAAATCTTCGCTCTTCATGTAAGCCACAGTTTGCAACCGACCGTAGGCGCTCTTGTCGGTCAGTTCGTGAAACCGGCAGCATAAATGAATTGTCTTATGGTCGGACCCCCAGGCCAGTGACTCCTGGAAATGCGCATAACCCTTATGCCTCGAGTGCATCACAGGACCAACACGATTCCAGTCGCGCCCCGGTTTCTTTTCCCATAGCTCCACATACCAAGGCCGGTCCTTAAAGCTACGCCGGGCCGTAAAGTAGAGGGTGTTGTCCGCCCCGCAAATCATCGTTGGGTAGGTCAACCGTTCGCCAAACTGGATTTCCTCCTCCCACTCGGAAACATTGTGCGGACGTTTCGAACGCCGATAACGGAAGGGATCATGATGAGGGAAGTAAGCAATGTGTAGGTAGCCTTGTGAATCAATGGTTAAGGCCGGTCCGCCATGGTTGTCCTTGGCCTGTCCCACAGTGTAAGTCGGCGACCATTTACCTGTTTTTTGGTTCAATGTGGCAACACGAACTCTAAACCCTTCTGGCGGCGAATCAATCCATGCCACATGCGTTTTGCCTTTGGTGGAGATAATCTTATTGGCCTCGGCATAACCACTGGCTCGTCCACAGCCCTGCTTTGAGATCAAATAAGGGCTACCCGGAGTATCGGCAAACACCCGCTGCGAAAATGGTGAAAACAACATCGACCCGACTCCTAGCGAAAGCCCCTTTATCAGCTGCCTGCGATTGGTTTTCACAAAAATACTCATTAGAGAGGTTCTATCATGGGTTGGGCTCATTAAGTTTTCAACCATTCATTCGGTATATGAACCTCGGTCGAGACTTGCTGTGTGAGGCAAGGCCCTTTATTTTTTAAGAGCCAAATGCAAACAACATCGCACAAATAACAGCATGGCCAGTGCACGTACAAAAATTCGGGTTTTGCAGGAAGATGACACGCTCGTGGCAGAATACCTGCTGGGCGAGGGGGTGCACTCTGTTGGGCGCGACCCGGCTTCAGCGATTTTCTTGGATAGTCAATACGTTTCCAACCATCACGCCAAACTCTACCTGGGTGCTACTGGCATTGAAATTGAGGATTTGAATAGCAGTATCGGCACCTTCCTAGACGGCATAAAGGTACGCGGCAAGCTGGATATTAAGCCAGGCCAACAGATTAAAGTCGGAGATCTACTGGTGGAATTAACCAGTGAAAGCGGCGGTGAACTGGCATCAGGAGCCACCCTCGGCGCGGGTCGCTATACACTGATGCAGGAGCTGGGTCGAGGTGCAATGGGCACGGTCTGGCTGGCCACCGACAATGAATTGCAGGAAGAGGTCGCCATAAAGTTACTGGCACCAGAACTGGCTGGGGATGCAGTCACTTTAGCTGACCTGAAACGAGAGGTGCAGAAGAGTAGAAAACTCTCCCATGAAAACATTATTCGTATTCATGACCTGAGCAACCTCCCCGGCGAGCTGCCTTTCATTACCTTGGAATATGTTAGAGGCAGCAACATGGATGCGGTCCGGCTTTATCAGCCCGACGAATTAATTACGTGGGAACAATTACATTCGGTAGTTCTTCAGTTGTGTGATGCGCTTGAAACTGCGCACCAACAAAAAGTTGTTCATCGCGACCTCAAGCCGGCCAACATCATGGTCAATGAAAAATATAATGTTAAACTGGCCGACTTCGGTATCGCCGCCACCATTAATGATGCAACTGCACGCTCCTCAATGGCAGGCATGATTAGTGGAACGCTCCACTTCATGAGCCCGCAACAGCTTCGCGGCGATGACCCCAGAGCCAGTGATGACATCTATTCATTGGGGGCAACCATCTACAATCTACTGACGGGGCACCCTCCGTTTAAATCAGGGGACATCCAAAGCCAAATCAGAGATCAAATCCCGCCTTCAGTCTCCCAGGTGCTCGAGGCAATGGGCCGGCCAAACACCGTGCCTGACTATGTAAATACCATCATAAACGCCTGCCTAGCCAAGGAACCGGCAGATCGGCCTTCAAGCGCCACAGCTATAAAAGATTGGATCGTTTCTGAAGGGACCGACGAGAAATCCCTCCCGAAAAAACCAACCAAGACCTTCAGCCGAAAGCAACGGGAAAACCGTCGCAGCGGCAAAAAAACTGAGGAACCGCCAACTACTGAAGAAGAAAAACCCCGAAGAGCAACAACCCTCGGTTTGGCCCCAAAAACAAGGCGAATCATTAACGGGTGCGTGATTCTAATTGCTTTAGCATTGCTGACCACTGTTGCCGTTCTTGTTATCGATCATTTTTACTCCGACAACCAGGCGAATCATTACAATTCAATACCAAGAGCTTTAGGCATAACCCATGATGGAAAAGTGATTGCTTACGCTGATGAAAACAACATCGTTTATTATAGTCGTATAAACCCCGACAATGATTGGAGAAAAAAATTAAGTATTCGTCATGGTTTTTGGTATTTTAACTGGAGAGGAAACACTGCCGGCACATTTTCTTTGAGCCCATCAGGACGTAGCGTGTTGATGGAAGGTGGAGAACGTGAACGTACTGAAACAGAACATTCTGATGGCACAATGATAACATTGTACAGTCGAAAGTTTGATGCAGAACCGCCTCAGAGCACTGTTTGGGAACTAAAAAAGGGGCCCTTCGCGTGGATTGAACCCCACGATCAAACTAATCAAATCCCACCTGATCTTCAGGATCATAAATCATTTTATCAACTCCAACTTGCCGTCTGCGAAAACCACCAAACAGAAGGCAGTAAACTTACCTTTTATGCAATCAATCCGAAAGATAACAGGTCTCTTTTGGCTTACCCTGCCGGCAAAATTAGTTCTGATAGAACTCTGGCCATGGCAGCTACTCGATTTAATTGGTCATCAATGAGCAAAAAAAATAATCAGGCGCTGAGGAGTGAACCTTTATTGTTCGCCTTTCTTGATGATCAGGGACTTATATCCATCTTTGAAATAAGCCCAGCTAAAACAAA
>CAJWKQ010000242.1 GCA_913041895.1 uncultured Verrucomicrobiales bacterium | reverse complement strand
AAACTGAATCGACCAAGCTCGAACATACTCATCAGGATGGGAAAGAAGCTCAACCAAACGCGCACCTCCTTTTGCCTTTAAACCTCCCGTCACGTGAAGAGCCCATAAAGCCCGTAATCGTTTGGCTTGGGTTTTCGCTTGCTTAAGCATCTCTTCAAGATTTGCATGAACATTGGGCGCATCCAGTTTACCGGCAATTGCCCGATGATGAAGAATAACCCGAGCATGACGCACATACCAATCGTTGGAATGCTTCTGCATCTCAACCAGTTCCAGATCACTCAATGAACGAAGGTTGGGGCGCTTAATGGGTTTGCTACCCTTTGGCATGATCCGGTAAACCCGGCTGGAATTTGGAAACTTAACTTCATTCCCACATATATTCTGATCGTGCCAATCAAGAATATAGACTGCCCCTTCAGGGCCGATTTCTACACTAAAACCAACCCAGGCTAGGTCATTAGCTGGCAGAAAATCCTCACCGTGCTTCCCAATAAAACTCGAGCCTTTCGGTACCATGTAGTCAGTCAATACACTGTGCTGGTGAATGTTACACATAAAGAGCTGATCCCGGTATTTCTTGGGAAACACATCCGCTAGATAAAATCGGGCTCCACCATGAGCCGACTTATGGGCGTGATCTCGAATCGTTTTTATATTATCATAAACAAAACGGTTCACGTTTTGTCTGCTTTGCTTGTGATAAACCCCTCCTTGAACGATATGAAACAAGTGAGGAATTACGCAGCAGGTGGCAAAGCCCTGCCCATGATCGTTAAAATCAAAGCCCCACGGATTGGATAATCCCTCGGCAAAAACCTCAAACTCTTCACTCACAGGATGCCAGCGCCAAATACCTCCATCAATATACTGCCGCTCACTCTCCGGAGCACCCGGCTTACCTACCTGCGAACGTGTAAAAACACCGTGACAGCCATAAAGCCATCCGTCAGGGCCCCAGATGAAACTGTTCAGGGTCTCATGCCGATCGTGGATACCCCAACCATCAAGTAGAACTTTGGGATCACCATCGGGCTTATCATCCCCATCGGTATCAGGAATAAAAATCAGTTCAGGCGGCTTACCGACATAAACCCCACCCATTCCAACGGCAATACCTGAGCTAAAAGTAAGTTTATCAGTAAAAAGTTTTTTGGTGTCAAAAACACCGTCTCCATTTACGTCCTCAAATATCTGGATTCGGTTACGCTGATCCTCACTGTGGGACCTTCGGGTTTTGTAATTGTAATTCTCTAGGGTCCATAGCCGACCACGATCATCAAAACAAAAGGCAATACACTCGCCAATATCAGGTTCAGCGACAAAAGCGGTGACTTCAAATCCTTCAGGCACCGTCATTTTCTTTATTGCCTCGGCAGGACTTAGAAATTTGGCGTTGCTCGTAGGGGTGGCAGACCAAAACCAAAGGGTTGATCCAAAAACGAAGGCGAGAGCGATAATTATTCGGTAGTTCATTGCTTAGGAAGCTCCACTTGTTTCTCAGTTCTGAGGTATTTAATCAAATCAAGAAATTCTTTTTCTTTCAGAGTCAATAGCAACCCTTCAGGCATCAGCGATATCTTTGATACCAGCCGCGTCTTGATATCGGCCTTGGAAATGACACTGGTTTGACCAACCATCGTTAAAACAACTTTTGTATTATCCTCCTCAGTCACGTTACCGGCATAAACGCGACCATCCCTACTGGTTATGGTAACCATACGATACCCTTCGGGAACATCGAAATTAGGATCGATAATATTTAGCAAAATATAGTCAGTATCGGCGCGATTGGATCCAGTAAGCTCAGGTCCTATCTTTCCCCCTTCACCGTACATGATATGACACGCCCCGCACGTTCTCTGGTATACTACCCGTCCACGTGACGCATCCGCGTTGTTCATTGCCGGGGATAGTATTTTAGATTTGTACTGGGCCATCAATTGGCCTTTATCAGCAGACACGTCTTTCACCTTTCCATATACCTTTTCAAAATCCTCCCCCAACAGTGCTTTCAGGCTACGCGCCACATAGGCAGGAACTTCATCCTTTTTCACATGACCCTGCTCAATGCCCTTAAGCAGCGCCTGACCATAAGATTTGCGTGAAGATAGAGTCTCTATGACTGCTCGACGCGCATGAGAATCAAACTTGGAATATTTCTTCAAAAGAACAACCGGCGCCTTCGAATAATCATAAGTAGCATAAGCACGAATCACATCGATCTGGAACGATTGACTCAACAGGCTTTCAAGAACGATGGGCACCTCGGAATGCCGTTGAGCAAGCAGGGATTTGAGGGCGCTTTTCCGTGCCTTCACGCCGGCAGTGTCATCACGTAAGGTTGCCAAGGCAGCTTGGCTAGCCGATTCATCTCCAAATATTTGACTCAACTGGGCAACCAGTTTTTCAACCTCAGCATTATCCTGCTTTTCCAACTTTTCTTTCAGCATCACCCATCCTTTGGGCGCAGGTACATTTCTCTGGCCTGTCAACCCAGAGAGCATTCCCTTCAGAAAGCTGACTTGAATTTTTGGATCATCAACCTTCTGCAATGCCGAAACAATAAGATCCATTTGTGGATTATTTTTCTCTGCATAAGCGCAGGAAATAAAGACAATGACCTGAATCAAAAACAATCGCGTAATAATCATCGCTTAATCGACTTTCCACGGCCACGGTTTTACGCGAGCGCGCACCGCCCATTTTTCCCACTTGGTAGACAACTCCTTTACTTTTTCCGGGTACTGCTTGGCCAAGTCATTTTGCTCGGAACGGTCATGTTCCATATCATATAGCTGCCATGGGTGAAGCTTCGCGTTGCGCCCTGAATCACCATAGCGCACCAGTTTCCATTGCCCATCACGCACCGCACCATTGAGATGATGATCAAAATAAAGTGCATTCTTTCGCCTCAGACTCTCTCCTTTAAATGTCGGCTTAAGGCTAATACCCTCCAGCGTCTGAATTTTGTTTCCATTGAATTCACTGGGCGCCTGAACGCCAGCAACATCAATACAAGTGGCCATGAGATCAATCAAGTGACCGGGCTGATACTCAATAGTGCCATTAAGCTTTGAATCAATCCCTTGGGGCCATGAAACGATAAACGGTGATGAAATGCCGCCCTCGTGAGCAAAGTGTTTGTATTCGCGGAAGGGAGTATTTGAAACGTTCGCCCATCCGCGACCTACGCCTGTGAAAGTATCTTCAGCTCCAGCCATTGCATCAGGGCCATTTTTTACCGGACGACCATCACGCGTTTGCATAGGAGGCCATATCTTCGTTTGAAGCCCATCCCGACCGAGTGGTTTATAATCGGTGCGATACGGTCTCTTGGGCTTATAGCGACCATAACCTTCGGCGCATGCCCCGTTGTCTTGAAGGTAAAAAATCAGAGTGTTATCCAGTGTTCCTTGCCTTTTAAACTCATCCACAATCCGACCGATGCCCTGATCCATGTTGTCGACCATGGCTGCATACACTTCCATATTACGAATATCCCACTGTTTATTGGGGGCCTTTTCCCAATCATCAGATTGCTTGGAAAGCTTTGAATCTTTTTTAATTAACCCGAGCTTTTTAAGCCGCTCAAACCGTTGGGAGCGTATCTCCTGAAACCCTCCATCATATACTCCCTTGTATTTGGCAATGTCTTTGGGGAGTGCATGCATCGGCCAGTGCGCGGTTGTGTAGGCCACATAAAGAAATACGGGCTTATCCGGTGATTCCTTAGCATGTTCCTTAAGGAACGTAACCGCATTGTCGCTAATGGCATCAGTGTAATAGTATGTTTTCGGTTGATATTCCTCGTCATTAACCGGAGTAATAAACTGATTGCCTCGACACAAGGTAGCAGGATCAAAAAAACTGCCTGCACCAATAATAGTTCCATAAAACTTTTCAAAACCTCGCTGTAAGGGCCAGTTATCCTTTGGACCTTGTGGGCGAGTATGCTTGGTTACGTGCCATTTACCACTCATGTAACGACGGTACCCACCTGTGCTTAAAGCCTCAGCAATCGTAACCACATCCCGACCCAACTCCCCCCGATATCCCGGCAACTTATTGTCACCAGTCATTAGACCAATGCCAGCCTGATGCTGATACATTCCAGTGAGCAATGAAGCACGTGTAGGACAACATCTTGAGGTGTTATAAAACTGGGTAAACCGTAAGCCGTTAGCCGCTAATTTATCCAAAACTGGGGTCTTGATCTCACTGCCATAACAACCGATATCAGAAAAACCCATATCATCAGCCATTATGATGACGATATTGGGCGGCTTTGCAGCCCAGAGCGTTGATCCGACTAAAGCAAAAAACGCAATCAGAAGTGCACTAGGGTGTCGCATGGCGATGAGTCTCTGACCGTACTCGAATTTGGTCAAGACAAGGAACTAAAAGACCCAACCCAAACTAAATTTAAAAACACTCCCATTGCCATGATCCAGTATGCCTTGTCGATCATGAAAGTCATGTTTCCATTCCAAC
>CAJWKQ010000241.1 GCA_913041895.1 uncultured Verrucomicrobiales bacterium | reverse complement strand
TATGATGCTAATGGATCTATAAAGGGGGAGGATTACAGCATTAATATACGGTCCATGGAATTAGGGCCCGAAATTGCAGCAGCAGCACTAGCTAAATGGAACTTTAATGAAAAAATTCGGCCTGGCCGAATATCTGTGCGACAGGCTGAGCTCGCATTTCCCAGATTAGGGTCCGGTAACTTTTCGGGTGGTATCGAATTTAAGGGTTTTGAGATGGAATCGAAAGATTCTGAAAAGCCGTCGATGAACTTAGATACACGCTTCAAGATTGACGCAATAGGGCAAGATCGGGTCTATCATATAAAGAATTTTGCTACGAGTATACCAAGAACGGATAAGGCCGCCAATCAGTTGATGTTAACAGGGGCACTTGATTTGACGGATATAATGAAACCTGTGGTGAATTTAAAGTTAAATTCTGATGCTCTGGATATAGCTCCTTTTATGGATTTATTGAACGAAAAAACTTTGGTGGCCAAATCTGGAATTGATAACACTACCAATGAAATATCCAAAGACACTGATCGATTTGCCCTGAAGAGATTACTGGTTGATCTGGATATTAAGCGTCTTTTTTGGAGCGATCTTAATGCAGCTGAGGTCGCCGGCAGAGTAAGAATGGAAGGACGAAAGATAGAATTATTGCCTCTTCAAATGCGACTATTGAAGTCTCCAGTAATGATTGAGGGATTTATCATACCTGATTCAGGCTATAATATCAGTTATGATCTAAATATAAGCTGCCAGAATCTAGCTCTTGATCCTGTGGTGAATCACTTCCATCCTGAAAATGACGTAAAATGGGGCCGGCTTACTGCAAAGTTGCGTGCCAAGGGGGATGCTTTGAGTGGGGAGTTATTCAGGCGTACTTTTACCGCCGGAGGCATAGACCCCGAACTACCGGCAATGCTTAAAATTGAAGGCTCACACTGGGCTTTCAAGGAAGATGGATTTATTACTAGTGTAATTGCTACAGTATTAAGAATGCCTGATTTGCTAGAGTCACATTTTAACTCAGCAGAATTGGATTTGAGGGTAAAAGAGGAGAAAGCAGAATTGAAATTTTTGATGGCAGGGCCATTAATCAGGCTTAAGGCAGAAGGAGATGGGGAGATGAGTGATCGCATAATAGATACATCAGTCGATGAAGAGGTGGAGGTTGAGTTGGCCGCTAAAACATATAAGTACAATATTTTACTTACTGAGAAAGACGGATTCGTCAAGTTGCCAAATTTTATCAATATCAAAGGCCCTTTGAGTGACCCTGAATATGAGACGGATAAAGCTATGATTACGGGAATTGTTACCGGTACAATACTTGCCGTTCCGGTTAAGCTGCCTTTTCAAATACTCCGTATTCTTCCATTTATCGACTAGCTGTTGATTGGGCGCATTATTTTGTTACAATAATAGCCACAAGATGCCGACAGTTACACGATACCTTAGGGCTAATCGGTTACGTTTTGAGAAGGAATTATGTGAGTATCTTCGCTTACCTAGTATCTCCGCCCAAAGTAATCATAAGAAGGATGTGTGTGCTACGGCAGACTGGCTAGTTAGGCATTGTCGAGGGATTGGATTAAGGGCAAAAAAACATGCTACCGGTTTTCACCCTATCGTAACGGCTACTACTCCAAAGCGTGCTGGAAAGCGACCTCACTACCTAATTTATGGCCATTACGATGTTCAGCCGGCTGAGCCTTTGGAAGAATGGGCTAGTCCCCCTTTTGAGCCAACAATTCGAAAAGGTGCAGTTTATGCTCGTGGAGCTACAGATAATAAGGGGCAACATTTTGCTCACCTTAAGGCTGTAGAGGCCTACCTTCAGACCGGTGCTGATTTACCATGTGATTTGACTTTTGTGATTGAAGGGGAAGAAGAGGTAGGTAGCGAGAGCTTGGTTACCTTTTTACGTGAGAAAAAGCGCGAATTGAAATGTGAAGGGATTGTAGTTTCGGATACAGGCATGCCTTCAAAAAAGCATCCTGCACTTACTTATTCATTACGTGGAGTTACAGCAATGGAAGTAACTGTCCGAGGGCCCAAGGCAGATTTACATTCTGGAATATACGGCGGATCAGTTGATAACCCCGCAATGGTTCTTTGTCAGATGCTCGGGGCATTGCGTAATAATAATGGCCGCATCACGGTGTCAGGTTTTTATGAAGGGGTAGAAAAGCTCACTGCATATGAACGGAAACAAATGAAGCGATTGCCGATTAATCAGGCGGAATACCGAAAGCTGGTTGGGGTTCCAGAGCTTTGTGGAGAAAAGGGTTACACGCATCACGAACAACGCAGCGCGCGACCAACATTGGAAATAAATGGTTTGACCAGTGGTTATCAGGGGGAGGGAAGTAAAACAATTGTTCCGGCGTGGGCTAGCGCAAAAATCACTTGTCGGTTGGTTCCTAATCAAGATCCTCTTCGTATTAATCGCATGCTCCGAAAACACTTAAAGAAGTCATGTCCGTCTACGGTAAAACTTGAAATCAAAGATGGCCATGGGGCTGAGGCATATTATGTATCACCGACTGGGCCCATGGCGCAGGTCGCATTGGAAGCCTTGCACGAATCATTCGGACATGAGCCTGTGTTGCTTCGTGAAGGAGGATCCATCCCAATTATAAATGAGTTTAAGAAAGTACTTGGAGCGGATTCATTGTTGTTAGGGTTGGCATTGCCTGATGACAATCTGCATTCGCCCAATGAGAAATTTGACTTAGATTGTTTTCACAAAGGTGCGCAAATGAGTGCACTGTTATGGGATAAATTAGCGGATATCTAATCTTTGAAAAAAAATAAAAGCATCTTGTCTGAAGAAACGCTAGAGCTCCCAAAAGGGTTGCGTATTTTTCTTTACCTTACGGCTGCTATGACCGGAGCGGGTATTTTGATTGTTGAGATACTCGGGGCTAAAATGCTTTCGCCGTTTCTTGGAACTTCCCACTTTGTCTGGACGGCTCAAATTGCCGTAACTTTAGTGGCCTTATCTCTAGGGTACTATGCGGGTGGATTGCTGGTAGACAAGTCGCCAAAATTGGGTCATCTCTATTATGCAATTCTCGCTGCAGCGGCGTATTTGGCCGCTACAATTCCAATGGTAAAACCAATTTGTTTAAAACTCATAAAATTACCATTGGCGTGGGCGACCCTATTGTCGTCAATTTTTCTTTTTCTTGTGCCTTTAGCATTATTGGCAATGACTGGCCCTTTTCTTATTAGATTATTAACCAAGTCAGTTAAAAATGTTGGTTCAAATGTTGGACGTCTCTCAGCAATTAGCACCTTGGGTAGTGTCTTGGGAACCATGTTAATTGGTTATCTGTTAATTCCATATTTACCCAATTCAGTTATCATGCTTATGACAGCAGGTTTTTTAATTGTATTAAGCACAGTTTATTTTGTCTTTTGGGGTAAAGATCAGGGGATAAATGTAATAATTTTGACACTTGGACTCTCGATAATTATGGGCTACAGCGGCATTCGAGGTTATTTTGGCGATACCATGAATTACGGTGGTTTCAAATGGGATGTGCTATACCGTGCTAATTCAAACTATGGTGAATTACTGGTGCTCGAATACCGAAGTGGTTCCTTTGTTGAGCGAAGATACCTCAATGACCAGCTGGTTCAAAATACTTATGATCCTCTAACAAAAAAAAGCCGGTCACTATTTACTGGTGCACTCCGCTGGCTCGCTCATGCTTATACACCTAAAACTGAAAAGGTATTATGTATTGGTATGGGGGTTGGGGTAGTGCCTATGCAGTTTGCTTCTGATGGAATCAAAACTGATGTGGTTGAAATTAACGGGGCAGTGGTGCCTATGGCTGAGGAATATTTCTTCTTTGATTCGACTAAAGTTAATCTTTCTATTGGAGATGGCCGTCAGTTTTTAGCCCAATCAAAAGAAACCTATGATGCAATACTACTGGATGCATTTTTGGGTGACTCTTCGCCAAGCCATCTAATGACTCGTGAAGCTTTTTTGGAGATGAGAGAGCGCCTTACAGAAAAGGGGGTTCTGGTCATTAACAGTTTTGGTGAATCTAACCCCGAGCGACAGTTCTTTTCTGCTTCATTGGATAAAACTTTAAGAAAGGTTTTTGGGACTAACAAGGTCACAGTGCATGCATCAGGGTATGGGAATGTGTTCTTTGTTGCCACCAAAGATGAGAAGTTAAAAATCCAACATTCCCCTGAACCGGATGCCGAGTCAGTAATAACGTTTAAGGAGTCAAAAACAGAAGACGAATCTCTCGCATTGTGGGATAAGTGGTATCAGTCCGCTGGTGGTAAGGGACCATTTTTCTCCGAGCATCCGGCAATTCAGCAAGAAATGGCACTCATGTGGAAGGGGCGCCGAACGTTTAACCCACAAAAAGGCCGATTGCTTACTGACGATTATAACCCGGTTGAGTTTTACGATGCACGTAATCGTGAGGATAACCGGAAAGGCTTGGTAGATTTGCTCAATCCAAATAATGGATAAACATTCTGGATGGTCAGGGTTGTTTTCCGATAAGCCCTTCGAGTTTAAGTTTGGGGCTCGTAAAGGAGATGCACGAAAATTCTTTG
>CAJWKQ010000240.1 GCA_913041895.1 uncultured Verrucomicrobiales bacterium | reverse complement strand
AACAGTCCGCACAGGTGTTGCGACTGGATCAGGCCGATGGCCGATGGCAGGTGGACCTTGATCTGGGCGAGGCCAATGACTTGGGCCTGCAATATATGAAGGGTAACATTCTCAAATCAGTCACCATCACACGGGATGAACAGGGGCGCCCGTTAAAAACACCGGTTCAACTTCTGGTCATGGCCGCGGGCGCAAACTTTGAACGGGGCGGCGCCGTCTCTTGCTGGGTGCGTAATGATGATAGTGGAAGATGGAACCACACACTGGTGCGCCATGGATCCAATAGTGGCGGGGTACGCTGGGTGCCGCGCGACTTGCAGGTATACCGTGACAAAGTAACAGGTGTAGAACGAATTTTTCTCCTACTCGGAAACCCCGGCATCATCAGCGGAGTGTATGACCCCGGCGAAGCCTCACGCATTAGTTGGGATCGTCACGTGGAGTTTCCCTTCCTGACCAAAGGCACTTTCTTCACGCGCCCTCTGGGTATTGCCCAAGCCAATAACGCGCTTCACTTTTCTGAAGGCTCCTCCATCTTCCGTCGCATTGATGGTGAGCAGCCAAGATACGAAGAGATACTCAACCTAGCTGAGGATACTGACACCGATGTGGGCGGCATCCGCGGGCTGACCGCCATTAAAAACCCGAACGGCAAAGGGCAATCGTTGCTCTTTGTGTGGGCACCGGGTGAACGTTCCCAAAGCCAGGTGAAGCGACTCGATCCCGATGGCAAAGGCGGCTACACGCTGCATAACGAGTCAAACCTAGGTAAACTTATGAGTATAAAGCTCGGTGTGAATGTGCCCTACACCTTAGGTGGACATAACATGATGTACCCGGTAACCCATCCGTTCACCGGCAAGCGGGTTCACATTATCGGGTTCTACGGCAGCATGTCAGGCAAACCGGATTTAATGTGGAAAGGTAGCCGTTTTTATGGCGGAGCACTCTTTGCGTTGCGTTTTGCAGATGGAAAATATTCTGTACACGAGGTTAATGGCCCTTATGCACAAGACAAGACACTACTGGTTTCTCCACGCGCCTTCTGTCTTTCGCCCTTTAATAAGAATGAAATTTTTATTGGCGGTCATGATTCCAGTAACAAGATCTCTGATAACCTCGCCTGGATATTCCGCACACCACTCACTGTAGCACTCGGAATAGAAAAAGGTTTGGCTGCTCCCACCTTGCCCGACCAATCACCTCGCATGGCGCGTGTGGATGAGGGTCCGGTACATGAACTACGCATTTATGCTGCGGCTGAAGATCGATTGGGACACCTAATAAAACGGTTCAAACTTCACACCGATAAACTCTTTAAAAAACACCACATGGAACCGATCGGTTACTGGCTTCCCATTGATGGCACTGCGAAGGAGAAACGGCGATTCGTCTACATTCTTAAGCACCACTCCCGCTACGCTGCATATAAGAACTGGAATGCCTTCACACATGACCCTGAATGGAAGCGCGGCGTGCTAGAGCAGCCTGAATTTCAGCGCCTACTTAGCCAACGCCCCACGAGCATTTTCATGACGCTTAATGATTATTCAAAAAGAGTTCCTACTCTAAGCGCCAAGGTCGGTGGAGTTTATGAATTACGCACCTATACAGCCGCTGAAAATAAACTAGCTGCACTCAATGCACGATTTGCAAACCACACCACAAGAATTTTCACGAAACACGGCATGAGTAATGTCGGTTACTGGACGCCCTACGATCGGCCTGAAAGCAAGAATACCCTAATCTATCTAATACAGCACGAGAGCCGTGAAAAGGCGGATATAAACTGGCGGGCTTTCAGCCAAGACTCCGACTGGAAAAAGGTTGCGCTTGATTCACAGCGTCAGGGCAAGCTGCTTAAAAAAAAGCCGGAGAGGCTTTATCTAAAGCCCCTTGATTTTTCACCATCCAAATAATTTAGGTTTGTCGGCAATGCTCAATGAGCTTGCATGAAGGACTTGTAGTCAAGAGCCTGCCGTTTTGCGGTTCCTGATTTTTGGATCAGGGAAAAGAGTTTCTGCGCCATGGCAGGGTCCAGCAAGGCATCGCCTGTCCGTTTTTGCCACGATCTCAGTTCGGCTTTTAATCGGCTGAGTATTTCGGATTGCATAGGATCTTGCGCAAGATTCTTGAATTCAAAGGGGTCCTCTTGCAGGTCATATAGCTCATACTTGGGTGGTTGTTTCATCAACTGATAAGCTGCTTGAACCTGTTCTGGAGCAGCAGCCATAAGTTCGGCCTCCGGCGCCTCGAAGAACTTTTTACCCATAGTAAAGGTGTAGCCCGGATTCACCTCTCCAGCGAGTGGATTGTATATCAGTTTATAGCGTGGGCCACGCACTGTCCGCTGTGGCCATGGATTGTGATTGGAGTGAACATGGAACTCAGTGAAAAGATAGTTTCGCCATTTCGGACTCTCGCCATAGACGATGGACTGAAGGGAATGACCGGGTAATGACATGGGTATCTGTGTTCCGGCTATTTCGCAGAAGGTGGGGAATAGATCGAGAGTCGTGACTAGCTCCTTCCTTTTCTGCCCACTCTTTGCCCCGGGCCAGCGTATAATCATGGGGATTTTTACTCCACCTTCATAAGAGGTTCGTTTCCCCCGCAGAAGATCGGCGCCGTGATCGCCAATATAAACCACCACAGTGTCTTTGGATTTTCCAGCTGCCTCAAGAGCGTTGAGTAGTTCACCAATGTATGAATCCAAGCGCATCATACAATTGTAATAGTCAGCAGTCTGCTGGCGTAACTCAGGGTGATTGATTCCCATGTAAGGAATGGCATCCACATCCTTGCCCGTTAGGGGTTTCGCCGGAAGTTTATCAACCGTCTTTATAAAAGGGCGATGGGCATCAGGATAATTTACCTGCAGATAAAAAGGTTTATCGCTTTGCTTGATAAACTTGGCTGCATTTTCGACGTAAGAAGCCATGTCCTTGCGACTAAAATTAGAGGAGGGAATGGCTCTGAAATCAAATGGGAAGGCGCTCTTGGGGTTGATGTGCAATTTACCGATAAGCCCGGTGCGGTAACCCGCTTTACCAAGGGTCTTTACCACATTCTTTATCTTGCCTGAGTACATCTCATATTTCCAGGTGGCCAACCCAATCTGCCCGTTCTGGTGTGGATAAAGCCCCGTCAGAAAAGCGGCACGTGACTGTGAGCATCCTGCTTGAGGAACGTACGCGTTGCGAAACAAGGTCCCCTCTGCTGCCAGTTTATCAAGGTGAGGCGTCTTAACCGGAGCCCCGTAACATCCGATCTCAGGCCCGTTATCTTCTGAAACAATGAATAGGATATTAGGTTTCGCCGCTTCAGCCGTGCAAACCATCAAACACAAAACAATCAGTTTTGTTATTACGATAACTCTGGCGAACCAATAAACTAAAGGAGAAGCCACGTGATTATCCAGATACATCTGCCTTATTGGTCCGAACTTTTTCCCATCCAATGACGAGGGTTGCCGCAACAAAAAGTAGTGGCACAAACCATTTGTCTACGGCAAATTCCTTTAGGGTGACCACGATATTGGCAATCGGATGAGTTAAGTGCACGATAAATTGGCCCAGCACTTTCCACAGGGATTGATCATTCAATTCCAATGGATTGGGGCTGGGCCAACCTGAAACAGGAATCCATTCAAGAACCAGTTTCGCTAAGGCATAAAAAACTCCTAGCATCAGAACAGGCAAAAAGGTAACTGAAAGATCTTTGCCAAAGTGTTTGGGGATCCCACGAACAAGCGGCATCAAACCATGAGTAATAAGACTGTAGATGAGCCAGAGCACCGTGGAAAACTTTGCCAAGTTACGACCAACCGCAATCCAGCCTCGGCGGGATTTCTCGCCACCTTCATCCCAGGTTTTCTTATTCTTTTCATACGCTTCTCTTTTTCTCTCATACTCCTTAACAGCTAATTCTTCTTCTTCAGCCGATTCATAATTGGTGCGGTAATCACGCTGCGGTAATTCCGGTTTTTCATAGGGAAGCCCGTAACCCAATAGAAGTGTTAAGAATAGTAATAATAAAAATACCCCATGCCCATAAGGCAACCATTCGGGCCATAAACCCGGCTGATTCGGTAGAGATTCAAGGTCCTTTGAATTCTCCTCTTCAATTGGATCAGCAGAGTCTGAATCCTTTGAGGCTTTCTTTTTGATCTCCATAGAGCTCTCGCCTTGAGTGGATTCGTTCGGCAATAGGTAAGCAACCTGATTCTCTTAACAGCTTAGGAACAAGCCCGAAAGCAGGGCAATTTGATGTTCGTTGGGTTCGATTCCCAAAACACATTAACTATTTATTCTTGGGTTTTTTCGGCTGTTTATTCTTGTTTCTTTCCCGATAGAGCGGAACAGGCAAACCATCATCAGGTTGATTCCAAAACCGGTAGGGATCGTCATGGCGCCGCATTTGCTCTAACAGTACAGCCTCCATTTCCTTTAACTTAGCTGCGTATTTAGAGTGAGAAGCGAGGTTGACCTGGTTAGGCTCAGGCTTGGCGTCAGTCAGGGCTTTTAGTGCCGGATCATGATGTTCCTTAATGAATTCATGCGGGTTGGCTTTCAGGTTAAAGAGCTGGGTGTGTTGGACACCGGTTTTCTCCACCTCGTATTT
>CAJWKQ010000239.1 GCA_913041895.1 uncultured Verrucomicrobiales bacterium | reverse complement strand
GGGCCTTGCCGCTTTCCAAGATAGTGCCAAGGGGAGAACTCGTGCCCTCCCCATGGTGAAAGCCAGTTGGTCCAACTGAGATAAAAGATTCCGTTCGGTTTTAATAACTTGGATAGATTTTTGAGTAGTTGCTCCGGTTTGGAAAGATGTTCCAAAACGTTGGAACACATCACTAGATCAAACTGCCCATAGTTATCTAAACCGGATGCATTTAGGTCGATATAATGGAAAGAGTTGTCTTTTAGTTCCTCTAGGCGTAAATCCTCAAAATCTGCAAAGGTAACGTCTGCGCCTGCTTCAGCACAAATTTTACCGGGATAACCATGCCCGCAACCGAGGTCTAACATTCGAGTATTCGGCCCAATTTTGGTGTCCCCATGATTTAACCAAAGAATGGCATCGTGGGCTTGTAGCTCGAAAAATTCGTGCGCGTTTTTTTCGTAATCCAAATGCAGTCGGATGAGTTGAGGCAGAATCATGAAAGCGCAAAATCAGTTTTGGCAACGGTTCTTGGCAAGTCAATGGTGTGTTGTCCAGCAACATAGACTTGTCGATATGCGGTCGCTTTGTTTGGTTTGAGGCGCATGGGAGCCAAAGGCCATTTGTATAGTGGGTTTTTCGGTCGTCTACGGTGGTTTGCCAAACGTTTTGGTTGGGCCGAGGTTTTTCTGCTGCCTATGCGTATCATAGCTTCCCGGCTGGTGGTGCCATTTTTAAGCGAGAGGCATTTTGAATTTCGAGGTGGGCTTTTGCCTTGTTTCTACTCACATTACAATATCACCTGGTGCAACGAACGCGCTGTGGAGATACCGCTGGCTCGTTGGTATCTTGAGCAATCTAAGGGCCGGGTGCTTGAGATAGGCCATGTTCTTGGCCATTATGATAACTGTGCGCATTTGGTTTTGGACAAATTTGAATCGGCCGAAGGCGTGGTTAATGAGGATATAACCAGGTGGGAAACGAATGAACGCTTCGAGTTGATCCTGTCTGTTTCCACTTTTGAACATATTGGGTTTGATGATGATGTAGGTGAAGAATCCAGTACAAAAATTTTGGCGGCCATAGCTGCCTGTAGAATGATTCTAGAGCCGCAAGGCCGATTAGTAGTGACGGTTCCTCTTGGATACAATCCGGATTTAGATCATTTGATTGAAACCGAAAAATTGGGTTATGATCGAGGTTTGTTTCTGCTGCGTTATGGTCCTAGGCAATGGAAAGAGGTATCTAAATCCAAGGCAATCGGCACTCAATTTGGCAGGCCTTATCCATTTGCAAACGCAATTCTCGTTGCCGAATTTGATGCGCCTAAATGATGCGAATTTTACTCGTTCACAATACATTAAATGACAGTGTCTCAATTTCCGGAGTGTTACGGGAATATGTGAACATAGCTCAAGTATGGGTTGAGGAAGGTCACACGGTTGATTTTCTTTCTGGACGGGTAGCGCACAAACAGCTGGCTGAACTCGCGCCTATGTGCGGGCTCTTAAGCAGTGATGATTATTTTGATGCTACTGCTAATTTAAATCAATCTTGGCGTCATTTTCCGGCATATGTACGGCGTTGTCTATCAGCACTGAGATGGCCTAAGGATGGATATGATATTGTGTATGCCACAGGTCCTTTTGTTGTGGAAACTTTTTGTGCACGTTCAATTGCAAAACGTTTAAATGTTCCCTGGGTGGTCAAGATACAACATGTGTTAAGTGCCCAAACTGATCGTACAGGGTTCGTTAATCGTTTGATGATTTGGGGGGAGATCAAAAGTGCGCGTTGGACAAATCAGGAAGCGGGAAAAATTTTCTGCCTGAGTCCAACCGTTGCCCAAGATTATGGGGGTTTGGAAAATCAGCTTGGGTTGCCTGTTAGCGAAACTGAAACAATTGGTTCAAGTGTTGATCTAGATCAGTTCAAGCCGATGAAAGAGACACAAAAAAAACATGATGTTGTTATCCTTGGGCGGATCCATAAGCTTAAAGGCGTCTTTGATTTGCCCAGCATATGGGCCTCAGTAAAAACTGCTCGAACTGATGCTACTTTGAAGGTTATTGGAGAAGGGCCGCACCGTGCAGAGGTAATGGCGGAATTTTCCAGACGTAATCTTACTGATGGGGTGGAATTTACGGGTGCAATTTCTGAGCAAGAAAAGAATCGGTTGGTTTCCGAGGCTCGAGTCGGCTTGAGCTTATCCAGCGAAGAAGGCTGGGGATTGGCGGTCAACGAGTATCTCGCCAGTGCCTTACCAGTCGTTGCTTATGATCTTCCAGTGTTTCGGGAGATTTTTCCGTCCATATTACGGTCTATTCCACAGGGTAATAAGAAGGCGGTAGCCAATGCACTCCTTGAATTATTGGCAAATCCGGACGCCCGAGAAGAGCAGGGGCTAAAAGGCCGAGAATTTGTCAGGCGCTATGATTACCGTAAAATGGCTCGCGAGGAGCTTCAGCATTTGCTGATGTTGTGCAACGGTTAGCGTTGCCTCAAATATGCACCTGGAGCTAATTTCACCCCATGCGGGAGCCAGTTGAATGAGTGCTTTCAAATTTTTTTGTGAAATTCCCCGGGAAGCCTAACAGAGATGTTCGATAAATATTATACTGGAAAAAAAGTACTGATTACCGGGCATACTGGTTTTAAAGGGGCTTGGCTCAGCCTCTGGCTGCGTGACTTGGGAGCTAATGTTTATGGGTTCTCTCTGCCTCCGGATGCTACGCCTAATCTTTATGAGGTCCTTATATCAGGCACTTTTTCTGATGAAACATTGGGCAATATAGGCGACTTTAGTTCGGTAGACCGAGTTGTTTCTGAGGTCCGCCCAGACATGGTTTTTCACCTCGCTGCCCAGCCAATTGTTCGCCGCTCATACGTTTTACCATTAGAAACTACGACTACTAATATACTTGGGACAGCACATGTGCTTGAGGCATTGCGTCAGAATTCAATCGATTGTCCGGTGGTGGTTGTTACTACTGATAAGTGTTATGAAAATGATGGTACTGCTCGCGCATTTTCTGAGGATGATCCATTGGGGGGGCATGATGTATACTCCGCTAGTAAAGCTGCTGCAGAGATCATGTCCCAGAGTTGGCGAAGATCCTTTGGGGGGCGTATTGCTACGGTTCGTGCTGGAAATGTAATTGGTGGTGGTGATTATAGTGAGGACCGAATTGTTCCCGATTGCGTTCGTATGCTCCTTGCCGGTGATCCTATTTCGGTGCGTAATCCGGTGGCTACCCGCCCGTGGCAGCATGTGCTGGACTGTCTCTCCGGATATCTCTGGCTCGGGGTACGGTTGGCAGAGGATGCGACTTTTGCTGAGGCATTTAATTTTGGGCCAGACACCGAAGCTCAGCGGCCTGTATCTGAGCTAGTGGAGTCATTTCTCCAATATTGGCCTGGCGAATGGAAAGATATTTCTGATTCTGATGCTCCGCATGAGGCTGCCACTCTTTCCTTGGCTATTGGAAAAGCTGCTCAACAACTTGAATGGAGGCCTGTATGGAATTTTGACGCAGCGGTGGAACGCACGGCACGGTGGTACCATCAACGTCATGTGGTTAATGCTGAAGATCCACACGGTCTTTGCCTTGCTCAACTGGAAACTTATGCTGCTGATGCTTTGGAACAGTCACTTGTGTGGGCTCGGTAAAATGTTGAAAGGATTCCAATGTCGTTCGTGTCAATCAACTAATGGCGAACTGGTACTTGATTTGGGTGAGCAGCCCTTGGCAAACAATTTCTTGGAACTAGATAAATTGGGGCAACCTGAGCCCCGTTTTTCTCTTAGCTTAACGGTTTGTACTGAATGTTGGTTGTTGCAGATTGCCGACCTAGTGTCACCTGTTGAGCTGTTTAGCGATTACGTTTACTTTTCTTCATATTCAAGAACATGGTTGAGGCACGCAGCTGAATGTGCCGAACGTTATCAAAAAGAATTTAAACCAAATCATGTGGTGGAAATTGCTAGTAACGATGGTTATTTTCTTCGCCATTTTTCCAAAGCTAATATTTCGCATCTGGGGATTGAGCCGGCAGAAAATATTGCTACTGTGGCCCGTAAACACGGTGTGGAAACACGAGTGGACTTTTTTTCAGAAACTTTGGCTAAAAAATTAGTTTCTGACCAATGCGCCGATCTAATTATTGCAAATAATGTTTTTGCTCATGTTCCGGATATTAATGACTTTGTCTCCGGGCTTAAGATTTTGTTGGCTCCTGAAGGAAGAGCTATTTTAGAATTTCCTTATGCTGTGGAAATGATAACTCAAGGTGAGTTTGATACAGTATATCATGAACATGTTTATTATTTTACTCTTACTTCGTTGAAACCGCTCTTCGCACGACATGATATGTGTGTGACGCGTGTTGAACGCACCCTATTACATGGGGGGTCATTAAGGGTGTTTGTGCAGCATGCCTCGTATAAGCCTGACAAGACTGTGGCCGAATTGTTGGCAGAAGAAGAACAACTTGGTGTAGGTTCCTTTGATTTTTACGGGACTTTCGCGCCTCGTGCCGAAGCTATACGAGTATGTTTGCAATCCCGATTGGACGAGCTCAAAAATAAGGGGCAACGGGTAGCAGCTTATGGAGCTGCTGCCAAAGGTAGTGTGCTTTTGAACTTTTG
>CAJWKQ010000238.1 GCA_913041895.1 uncultured Verrucomicrobiales bacterium | reverse complement strand
GCGCCGCTGATGTCCTTGCCCATCTCGTCGATGATCAGCAGATCGACATCCTCAAACGGTAGCTTTGGACACCAGTCCTTGGCTTTGACTTGGAGCTGTTTCTCGATTTCCTCGAAGTCGGGTGCGTCGACAGCGTGGACTTCCGCCGTTTCATCGTATCCGTTTTCAAGCGTTGCCACGCCGAAGGCTATCGGCATCTTTTCGCGGACGACGCGTCCGACCAGACGAACGATCTTGTCGAACGAGTGATGGATGATCGCACGATGGTAAACCGACGCGCCCTTGTGCTTGCCGAGACCGATTAGCATCATCTTCATCAGGCCCGATTCGATTTCACCTGCAAAGCCCGTGTGCGGTTTGACACGGTTGACGACGACCACGTGATCCGCCTCGGACGCGTTCTTGTCGAAGTAGATCGGCATGCCAAATCAGGCTTTGGAAACGATGCCCCATCACAACTGAAGGACCTTTTAAAGAATAAATATGATAAGGACACCCAAGGTTTAATTTTTAATAAAACACTTCGTTATAAAGAGACCTACCTGGAAGCCGGTGATGAAGTTTACGTCTTTGGGCAAGCTTCTCAAGACTATGATGGAAGTTGGATAATGCGTCATGGCCAAATGCCGCTTATTGTGTCAGAAAGAGGGGAACTTGATGTGGAGTCAGAAATAAAAGATGCCTCTAAATTTAGTATAACTATTATCTCAGCAATTATAGCAATTGGATCTGCTGTGGTTTTCGTAGTGTCAAAACTTTGATTGGATTAATTTAAGATTTATGAAAATTAAAGGAAAATTTTAATGGTACTCCCGGCTGGACTCGAACCAGCGACCAGCGGTTTAGAAAACCGCTGCTCTATCCAACTGAGCTACGGGAGCTTTAAGGGAGTTATCCTTATTATTAGAAGCCCTTGAAAGCAATCTGATTCTCTTAATTGAATTTTAAATGCCCCATTGATAACTGGACCGTTAGAAAGTAAAATTTTCCCATGCTAAGGCGCACCTGCATATTTCTATTTAGCTTGCTAACTATGGCCCTCCAACTGAATGGGGCCAAAAAAAAGCCAGAGCTGCCTCCAATTCAGGATCCGATAGATCAACTTTTCCGCATGGCGCCTATGACCAAAAGCAGCCGGAGCATTGTGGTTAATCTATCTAACGGCCTGCACTTGGCTTACGACACTCAGAATATGCGTGTCCACACTGCATGGAAAGGGAAAGGCCTCGATCTATATGGTCCGTGCTACCACGGCGGAAAACGACCTTTTATCTGCCATCCAAATGGAAAAGTGCTTTGGCGAAACCCACCTGTTCAGTCGTGGATGCAAGAGTCTAATAAAACCCTCAAAATTCAATATAATGGTTTTAGCAGTCTGAACGGACAATTAACTCTGCTTTATCAATTAACAGGCCATAAAAACTCTACTAAGGTCCGCGAAACCTTTTCCTCACAAAATGATACATTTATCAGAACTTTCCAGCTTGATTCAGTAAAAGAGGCCGTAACCCACAAGGCTCATATTGAAGAAGGTGCCCCGATCAGTTTGGGTTTACCCAATGTAGTTGGAATTCAAAGAAAAGATGATGTACTAGCATGCATCTTAAAAGGGCAGGGGACCATTAAAGTTGCTCAAGAAAGAATAGCCTATAGTGAGGAACAGTTTACTGAAGAAGGCAGCACTAAAGGTAATCAATTTATAAAGCGCGAATCCCTAATGGCTCAAATCATTGTTTCAATAAAGGAGAATAATTCCCCATCTAAAATTGAACTCATAAGCTTTACCGCAAAGGATTCCGAAACGGCAGTGAAGACAGCTAAACGCTTTAGCATGACTAAAAATAAAGCAAGCACCACTAAAGCTGTCCTTTTACCTGCCAACCCAAAGGCACGCCGCAGTTTTGTCTTTGATCCACATTACAAAGTAGAAGCCCTGGCTTTGCCTGATATAAATCTATTCGCTACAGGCATGGATTGGATCAGCCCAAAAGACTTAGCGATTTGCACTTACACTGGCGAAGTATGGATTGTAGAAAACGCTACTGGCCCTGTTCAAAAAATGAAATACAGGCGGTTTGCTCGGGGCATGAACGAACCAATGGGCCTTCTAGTTAAAGACGGTCATATTTATTTGGGTAATAAAGCCGAAATAACCCGCCTTGAAGACACAGACAATAATGGAGTAGCGGATCTTTTCGAGCGTGTTTCGAGTGACTGGGATTATACCGGAAGTTACAATTCCTTTTCCTACGGTCCTGTACTTGATGGAGACGGAAACCTCGTCGTAGCTAACGCCGGACACGCGGGCCATTGGGACGCAAGGCATATGGGCTGGGCGTTAAAAGTTACCCCTGACAGCAAAAAGGCGACACCCTTTGCCAGTGGCTTCCGCGAACCAAATGGTATTATTGCATTTGGCCAGGATAAAGATTTATTCGTCACTGACAATCAAGGCGCATGGATTGGAGCATGTAAATTAAACCATGTAAAAGATGGTGGTTTTTATGGGCACCCAACTTCGAAGCCTGCTCCGAAAGAGGAATATACAGGGAGGGAATCAATGGACCCCCCGGCCGTTTGGTTTCCATATAAATGGGTTCGCTCAGCAAGCGGAATGGCTGAAATTAAAGATGATAGGTTCGGCCCCTTCAAAGGGCAGCTACTTGTTAGCGACTTTCAAAATGCAGTTATAACACGTGTTCAACTAGAAAAGGTAGAAGGACAGTGGCAAGGCGCAGTATGGCCCTTTCTGAAGGGATTCCAATCAGGCGTTAACAGGATAGTCATGGGCAATAACGGGCATCTCTACGCGGGCGGAGGAAAAGTAAACGCATGGGCAGCAAACGCTCCAGCATTTCACAGTCTGGAAAGGGTAACCTTTACAGGGAAAATCCCTTTTGAGGTTCAATCTGTGAAAGCCCTGCCAGAAGGCTTTCGAATTAATTTTACTACTCCAGTTGATAAGAACACTGCCAAGGCCTTAGATGTTTTCGATGTATGGCAATATAAGCATAAGCTACACAAAAAATATGGCTCTCCTGAGTTTAACCATGAAGGTAAGCCGGATAGTTTTACGGCAATCGAAGTCGATGATATATCTGTATCAAGTGACGGACTCTCGATTGTGATAGGGTTAAATGGCTGGAAAGCAGGTTATGTAACGGGCGTCAGAGCTCTAGATATTCGATCGCAATCAGGATCCAAGCTTTGGCATGACACGTTTTATTATACACTAAACCGTATCCCTAATAATTAGTCTACCTGTAACCCTGACCTTGCTCATATAATAAATATCCTTAGTATATTTTGCGTGCGCGGCTTTCTCTATACCTGCCTAATACTGCCCGGACTGCTGATTTCAGTGGAAGCCGATGAACATTGGGCGTTCATAAAACCAGAAAGGCACCCACTGCCTAAAGTCGAACACACCGAATGGCCCCTGAACCCCATAGACCACTTCATTCTTTCTAAGCTGGAACAAGCGGGCATTGAGCCGTCTCCTAAAGCAAAGCAGACAACCTTATTACGTCGAGTCTATTTGGACTTAATCGGATTACCGCCTTCCCCGATTGAGACAGATCAATTTCTAAACGAAAAAAATAAAGACGCATATTCCAAGATTGTGGATAAGCTACTTTCATCAAAACACTACGGCGAAAGATGGGGCCGACACTGGCTTGACCTTGCACGTTATGCCGATAGTAATGGTTACAGCCATGACTCGCCACGAACAATTTGGAAATATCGGGACTGGGTTATCGACGCCTTCAATAGAAACCTTCCTTTTGACCAATTTATAATCGAGCAAATTGCAGGGGACATGCTCCCGGAAGCGACAATAGGCCAGCGTGTTGCTACCGGCTTTCATCGCAACACTCAAATCAACACTGAAGGCGGAGTAGATAAGGAGCAATTCCGTATCGACTCTATTTTTGATAGAGTAGCCACCACAGGGGAAGTGTTCTTTGGATTAACATTTGGCTGCGCCCAGTGCCATGACCATAAATTTGACCCCATAAAACAATCAGAGTTTTATCAATTGTTTGCATTTCTAAACAAGGTTGATGAGCCAAGCATTGAAGCTCCGTCCGAAAGCGAACTAGAATCAATCAAGCAATATGACTCAAAGCTGTCAAAACTCGAAATGCGACTAAAAGAACTAGCCAAGGATTCTGAGGCCAGAAAAAAAATAACCGCTGAAATAACAAATCACAAAAAATCACGTCCCAAGATAGCAACAACGCTTGTTATGGCTCAGCGCAAGACGCCCAGAGCTTCCTATCGCTTTGTCAATGGTGACTTCACCCGGCCCGCAGAAAAGGTAAACCCGGGAGTGCCTGCAATACTCCATGATTTTGCTAATGCAAAAAATTCTAATAGGCTTGATTTTGCTAAATGGATTGCCAGTAAAGACAATCCTCTACTTGCAAGAGTTACAGTAAATCGAATTTGGCAGCATTATTTCGGGACCGGGATCGTAGAAACTGAAAATGATTTTGGTACGCAATCATTACCACCCAGCCACCCAAAACTTTTAGACTGGCTAGCAACTGAATTTATGCATCTTGAATGGGATCAAAAGGCAATTCATAAACTTATTGTTACTTCAGCTACCTATAGGCAGTCGTCAAACAAACGCTCTGATCTTACCAGAGCTGATCCGGCTAACAAATTAATAGGCAGGCAATCCCGCCTGAGGCTGGATGCAGAAA
>CAJWKQ010000237.1 GCA_913041895.1 uncultured Verrucomicrobiales bacterium | reverse complement strand
CAACAGGGGCAGCAAGGCCAACAACAACAGGGGCAGCAAGGCCAACAACAACAGGGGCAGCAAGGCCAACAACAACAGGGGCAGCAAGGCCAACAACAACAGGCTCAACAACAACAGCAAGGCCCACCACCCCCTCCACCGCTCTCTCCTAATGTATTTTAGCCAACTAGGCCGAAGAGTCCTTTAACCTACTAATTTTTCTTACAATGCGTGGCTACCTAAGTTCCATACGCAAAAATTAAATTATTCTTGTCACACTACGTCCTTTAGAGACAAGGATGAGTAGTGCAGGAAGTTCAGAGGGTTGACAATAAATTCTTTGCAGGCTTGGTTCAGGAACATCAAGCTTCCTTGAGGGTGTTTGTCCGTTCATTAGGTGTGGAGCCTGATTGGGTGGATGATCTGGCTCAAGATGCCTTTGTTACCGCCTATCGTGAACTTAATTCCTACGATTCAGACCGTGATTTCGGTAAATGGCTTCGCGGGATTGCTCGTAATTTGGTACGCAATGAAATGCGTAAGCAGGGGCGGCATCGTCGGATTCTTCATGAGGATCTCTCGCAGCATCTTTTGGTTTTGGCAGAAAATGAGAAGGATCAATCTAATGATACAAAGTTAACAGCCTTGCGCGACTGCGTGGAGCAGTTGCCAGGGAAGAGTCGTGAATTGGTTCGATCACGTTATTATGAAGGATGGGATGCAACGGTTTTGGCCGATAAGTTCGAAATGAAAGCGGCTACTGTGCGCCAAACATTATTGCGAATTCGCAGGAAGCTATATCTGTGTATTAATCAACGATTGAAAGAGGTTTAAATTATGAATAAGGAACGTTTCGATGAATTACTTGGTTTACTATTGGATGAGGAGATTTCCAGTGAGCAATTGGAGGAGTTAGCACAACTCATAGCCGAGGATGCTGATTGTCTAAAGGAGTTGCGCCGGCAGCTGGTTACTGCAGATCACCTTTCGCAGTATGAGAATGAGCAACGTTCGGCTGAAGCATTTGTTGAGGGTTTAAAAACTCGGTTGGGAGCGACGGAGGCTTCGGAAAAATTTGTGGAGCAGGTGATGGAGACAGTCCAGGAGACTGAGACCAGTACTAAAGACAAAATTATTGACGTGGTGCCTATTGAGCCTCAGGCAGGCTGGCTTTGGGGAGGCCATTTCTGGGCAATTGCTGCCACAGTTATTTTGCTTTTTTGTGTTTCTGTTGGCTTCAAGACCCAGCAGATTAATCAACTTAAGGCTAGCCCTGAACAGGCCTTTCTAATTGCGCCTGAAGATCTGGCTCCGGGGGCACCGGCTGCCTTCCGTGTTTTTGTACGTAATGGTCAGAGTACGGATCCAATTGCAAATGCCGAAGTGGAAGTGAGTTTGGCTTCGGCTGAAGGGGAAAAGGTTTGGATGGTGAGTGCCACAACGGATGAATCGGGCTTTGCCAATATTGAGAAAGAGATTCCTGATGAACTGGCTGAAGGCGAGTATAAGGTGGTGGCTCAGCTCGCCGGCGATGATCAAAGTGTTATTACCCAAAATGTCCAGCTAACCCGTTCCTTTCGGGTGATGGTTGCGACTGATAAGCCTCTGTATCAACCGGGCCAGACCATTCATATTCGTTCTCTTTCTCTGGCCAATGCGGACATGCGAACTGTGGGTGGTCGCAAGACGGTGATTGAGGTGCAGGATGCCAAAGGCAACAAGGTTTTTAAAAAAGTGGGGGAAACCTCGGATTTCGGAATCTTCTCTGCTGATTTTATTTTGGCAGATCAGGTTAATACAGGCTCCTATACCATTAGTGCTATCGTCGGTGATACGGCTTCTGAACGGACCGTCACTGTGGAGCGTTACAAATTACCCAAGTTCAAAATTAATTTGAGTATTGATAAAGGATTCTATCTGCCCGGACAGATGGTTTCGGGCATTGCCTTGGCTCAATATACATTCGGTAAGCCCGTGGCAGGTGGTAAAATAAAGATTACCGCCTCAGAATTTATTGAACGCTTGCGGCCTTTTGAAATCATTGAGGGAGAACTCAATGAGGATGGGGGTTTCCCATTTGAATTCAGGTTGAAAGGTAATTTTGTAGGGAGTCAGCTCAATCAGGGTGATGCTTCTGTTTCATTGCGGGCTCAAGTCGTTGATTTGGCTGATCACAAGCAGGAACGCAATCGGAACCTGATTGTGACCACCCGACCCATCCGCATGGATGTGTTCCCTGAAAGTGGAACTTTGGTGCAGGGTGTGGAAAACATCCTATATGTGGTAACGGCTTATCCGGATGGCCGGCCGACCAAGGCGAATGTCATGTTGTCTTGGGAAGGGAAGCGACTAGAAGTTGAAACCTCTGAGGTGGGAATCGCAAAGGTGAAGATCACGCCCGATAAGCCCCAGCTTCGCATGAGGATTTCAGCGGAGGATGAAAAAGGTGTGAAGGCGGCAGTCGTTCGCAACCTGCGCATTGACCGACGTACTGATGCGTTTTTACTACGTACCGATCAGGCCGTTTACAAGACCGGTGATACCGTGAAACTGGATATCTTCGCCGCTGCCAACAAGGAACGCATCTTTGTGGATGTGATCAAGGATCGACGGGTGGTCTTGATGAAGTCAGTGGATATTGAGCAGGGTCAGGGAGCCTTGGCTTTGGATTTACCGGCCGATCTTTTCGGCACTTTGGAACTGCGTGGCTACCGTATCCAACGTGATGGCAATATTATTGGCGATACCAAGGTGATTCAGGTGAAGCGTGCTGATAGCCTGAAGATCGAGGCCAAACTTGATAAGGAAACCTACCGGCCGGGTGAAAAGGCTCTATTGGATTTTGTTGTGAAACGTGCTGATGGCAAGGCGGTGCCAGCCGCTCTTGGGCTTTCAGGGGTAGATGAAGCGGTGTTTGCTCTGCAGGAAATGCGCCCAGGTCTGGAGCGAATTTATTTTGCCATTCAGGAAGAGATCCTTAAACCCCGTTACCAGCTTCACACCCAGCCTCCAGTTCAAGTGCAGCAATTGATCGAGCCGGGTCCTGCACCCATGCCTGAGCCTGACTTGGAGGAGGCTGCGGTGGTTCTCTTTGCAGGGGCGGAAGGAACGGATATCCCCGAAGCCAACGTGGGGCCGGGATTTGAAGAAAAACGTCAATTGGTTCGTGAACGCAAAAGGGAGCACAAGCACTGGCTGCAGGAACTGGCGGTCTTAAGTCCATTCGCTGTCTTTGTCCTACTTACTTTGCCGATATTGGGTTATGGCATCCTTAAATTCATTCGTCGCCAACCCATTGAGAGATCGAGTGATGAACAGCAAGCTTTTAAGAAGGCTACGGGAGGGCTGATGCTCTGGTGGGTTTTGGGTGTTAATGTCCCAGTATTATTTCCGGTATTACTGGCGATTCTCTCCGTAGTGTTCGCCGATGTCTCTCACAGCGAAGCCGTTGGTTTTACTTTTTTAGGATTCGCTTTATTTTGTTTTTTGGCTGTTTTTGTTCTTTTGATTCTTTCAGTTATTAAGCTGCGCAAATCGGAGACCACCCGATCACTTCCATTACTAAGAAAAGTGGTGTTGGTGGTGCCGGCAATTTACCTCTCTTGGGCGTTTTATTTGGTGGCGATCATCATAGGAGGGGGAGAAAATGTGATTGATGGGAAGACTGCAGCGATGACCTTTGCAGTTGTCATTGGGTTGCTGGCACTGACTGGTGGAGTAATTTCCATTGCCCGTAATTGTGCCATGCAAAAGATCAGTGGCGGTCGCATGATTTGGCTGGGGGTGAGTCGTTCCTGCCTGAGTGGCCTCCCTTGTTTATTATTCGGAATTATGATGGCTTCTGTAGGAAATCTGGGTGCGAAGATGGAAATGGCTGTCGCTAATGGAGCGATGATGCCAGCTGATGACATGGATTTTGCGGTTGAGGAAATGGCATTGGCTGAAGCAGGAGGATTTAATCCCTTCAATGCTTTGGAGCCGCCGGCAGCGTCAGGAACGGTGGTGCTTGATACGATGGAGGCTGCTGATCGGCCAATGAAAGCAGAAGACGGTGTTTTAAAAGCGCCTACGCGTGTGAGGCGGTATTTTCCTGAAACGCTGCTCTGGAATCCTCAGCTCATTACCGATAATCAGGGTCGTGCAAAACTGGAGGTGCCCTTGGCTGATTCCATCACTACCTGGCGCTTGGCCATGAGTGCGGTTTCCAAGGCCGGAGAATTGGGTTCGGCAACCCAAGGCATTCGTGTCTTTCAGGATTTCTTCGTGGACATCGATTTTCCGGTGGCCCTTACCCAGAATGATCGGGTGAGTGTGCCCGTAGCCGTTTACAATTATCTGGATAAACCCCAAACAATCCGGTTGGAAGTACAGGAAGGGGCCTGGTTTGAGTTGCTCGATGATCCAACCAAGACTCTGGAGATTGGGCCGCAGGAGGTAACCAGTGTGTATTTCACCTTGAAGGCAGTGAAACCCGGTAGTCATGCGCTGACCCTAAAGGCCTTTGGATCGGAACTGGCCGATGCAGTGGAGAGGCGCGTGCGCGTGGAGCCTGATGGTAAACGCTTTGAAGAGATCCTGAATGGTCGGCTCGATGAAAAACTGACTCAACAAATTCAATTCCCTGCTGATGCCATAGAAGGAGCCAATGATCTGTATGTGAAGATTTATCCGGGTGCCTTCAGTCAGGTGGTCGAGGGCTTGGATGGAATTTTTCAGATGCCCTACGGTTGTTTCGAGCAAACTTCTT
>CAJWKQ010000236.1 GCA_913041895.1 uncultured Verrucomicrobiales bacterium | reverse complement strand
TGCTCTACCCCTTCATCTTTAATCCCATCTTTCAAGAACGCGTCTGGGGCGGACGCCGACTTGAATCACTGTTCGGTCAGAACCTTCCACATAACAAGTTGATAGGTGAATCGTGGGGGGTTAGTGATCGCACTGGCGCTGAGAGTCAAATCGCCAACGGCCCTCTCAGAGGTAAAACATTACGTTGGCTCATGGAAACCCACGCAGCCGAATTATTAGGCGATTTCCCATCCCGTGGCGGTCGTTTTCCCTGGCTTGCAAAAATTCTAGACGCACAAACAGATCTATCAGTCCAAGTTCACCCACCTACCTGCATTGCCGACACCATGAAAGGCGAGTCTAAAACCGAAGCGTGGTACATTGCTCATGCCGAACCAACGTCACAATTCATTGCAGGCCTGAAACGAGGCACCACCCTTGAATCCTTGAGAACCAAAATCGACCGAAATGAACTATCTGATTGCTTACATATTTTACAAGCGCAAGCCAGCAGGTCCATTTTCATACCGAGTGGTCGTGTTCACTCTCTGGGTGCTGGAATGGTGGTATTTGAAATCCAAGAAAACTCTGATACCACATATCGATTATATGACTGGGATCGTTTTGGCTTGGATGGGAAATCGCGAGAGCTTCATGTCAAACAAGCTCTCCAATCAATTAACTTCGACGACATTGAGCCTTCTCTATGCGATTCAACGAGACAAAATGAACAAGGATACAATCACCACCTCATCGCACACGCACCCGAAATCTTCCATTTGAGTCACCTCCACATTGAAACCAAAGATTCTTTCGCCTTACCAGGAAAAGGTGTGCGTCTTCTTGCAATCACAGACCGCTCTATAACTTTAGAAACTAAGGGGCATTTTCTTAAACTGAAGTCCGGTGACTTTGTTCTAATCCCCGCATCCAGCGAGAACCCCATAATCCAAGGTAAAAATGCCGGCTTTCTCCTTACTCAGGCCTCATGATAAATGCAGAACCAAAACAAAAACAATCGCTTAAAGATTTTCTGCATCAATTCATCGTCGGAACGCTTGGCGTCCTAATTGCGGTAAATGTAGTTGAAAGTATCACTTACGATACCCCAACCACCCTCCTATTGGCTTCATTAGTGCTAGGGGCATTGAACGCATTTCTTCGACCACTCTTGCTTGTAGGCTGTTTACCTCTTCTCATTCTTACCTTAGGCCTATTCCTTATGGTGATTAATGCTATCCTCCTTCAGCTAACAGCCGGCTTAGTCGATGGTTTTGAAGTAGCAAACTTCTGGTCAGCATTCTTGGGTGCACTAGTGATTTCCGTCGTCACACTTATCGCCAATACTCTTACCGGTAACGGAGATTCCAAGGTACACATAGGTCGTATGAGCCACGACCAAACATCAACTCGTAGGAACAAGAACTACGATGATGATGATGGAAATGGACCCGTGATTGACGTTTGATCAATGAAGCCTGTAAGCTACACGGTGAATTTGTTTTCCCGCCTCCATCCATTGTCTTTCAAATTCAGTAGTGAGGGATAAGAGTTCGACTGGCGTTTCCTCAGACACAAAGTCCTCTGAACTGCAAAAGGTTTTTTCCATCTGCACGAAATAATCCAAGTCATCGGTACGAAGATATATGATACCACCAGGAGCAAGGATGCGACGGGCCAACGGAAGGAAATCGGCGTTAATTAAACGGTGGCGTGCATGTTTGCCTTTGGGCCACGGGTCGGGGAAATAAATATGCACGACCTCAAAAGATCGTTCAGGCAGAAGATACTGCAGCACGTACCTCGCTTCAATGCGTAACAATCGCAGATTGGTGAGGCCAGCGCGTTGACCACGCTTACTTAGCTTTCGAATACGGCCAAGCAAGCGTTCCACTCCAAGATAATTGCGGTCCAGATGACGCAATGCCCATTCCAGAAGGAACCCCCCGTCTCCGCATCCGATCTCCAGTTCGGTGGGTTTATCATCAGCAAATAAATCCTCCAAATGTAGCGGCTCGGTAACAGATTGAAAATCATGCAATAGCGCATCCGGATCGCTCATGCGTTTGCCTTCTCCACAAAAAGCGCCAGCGAAGCGGTGTAGCCATGGAGATAATTACTCTCACCTACTGGACCAATCTCACCATTACAAAAAATGCCACTCAGACCAATATCTCCCAAATGATGTTGCACCAAACCAGCATCATGGTCTGAGGCTCCAAAAAGATTTTTCCCACGTCCATTACAACAAAACAAACAACCCCCATAAACAGTGGTGTCGCTAAGCGACTCTTTGGCTTGATGCAATAGTTCATCAAAATCCTGACCTGCCGCAAGAGCATCGCGACGCTGAAACTGCAAAGTTTGACCAGCTCGCGGCAATGCTCCAACAGCGATAGCACCATTGTTTGGATCAGCACCGATAAGGTTACGAATTAAAAAATCACCCCGCTTGAATTCCTCTAAGTATTCATTTACTACCATACCCACAAATAGATTGCCCTTTGTCTTTTCCTTATCCCCTTCTGACAATGACTCGAAAGTTTCTACGAGCACCTCGTAAGCAGGGCGGTTTCCGATCTCGTGAATTACATTGTCTTCGGCGCGTGTAATAGTCCATGTCTCACCGATGGGAGTACAGCCTTGAGAGACAATACTACAAAGAGCTACCTTACCACAGACACTAAGCACAACACCTCCCTCTTCATAAACTTCACCATTTAAATAAACCTGTGTACGCTGATCATGTTGCGCCCCAACGGCCAAACCCCCAAGAATCGGAGACTTTGGCCAAGTCTTATTCCATTGACTGAGCCAATGTTCACCATCTATCTGAAATGGATCAGTAAATACCAACCATCCATTACAATCTTCTATACCAGTCTGCTTCCGCCAAAAACCCACTTCATCACCTTGAACCACCTGTTCCTGTGTAAAGTGAAATGCATTTAATTGAGCATCAGGAAGATGATGCAACGAAAGCACCAAGCCTGAGCTATTATCCAATTCTTGGGCATTGGCAATCAAGCCCCTACTCGAACAGCCTATAAGCAGGGGAATGCGTGCGTGTACACGAAGTATCTCGAGTATATCCGTGGCGTGACCAAAAAACTGGGGCGTGATGAATACCAATCCAAGAGAAATCTCCTCACCTGAAAATTGGTGGTAGGTTTTTTTAGCCCACGCCTCAAGAGCATCAACCTCAAATGCTCCATCATAATAAGCAGCAAAAGAATGTGAAGAATTCATTTGGCTAGGTGCCCAACAGATACACTATGGCACAAAAATCAGCATTGGATGTGCAACTTTTGTTTACTCTTCTGCTACTGTTTCAACAGGCTCAGCTTCCTCCTCCTTATCCTCTTCTGGCTCCACCCCATTTTTTTTATCCATGATCTGTTTTACGATCAAATCGGCCAATTCAGGCTTATCCAAAAGAGTTTTTTGAGCCGCGGCCACTCCCTGGCCAATTAGTTCCCCCTCATGTTGAATCCATGCTCCTTTCTTACCCAACACACCAAAACGCAAGCCCGCATCGATAATGCTGCCCTCGCGATTAATTCCCTGATTATACATGATATCGAACTCGGCCTCAGCAAAAGGTGGTGCCACCTTATTCTTTACAATCTTAGTCTTTACATGATTGCCTATAACCTGACCGGTAGAGTCCTTCAGTGCTTCTCGCCTACGGATGTCAATTCGGACGCTGGCATAAAACTTGAGCGCCTTGCCCCCAGGGGTTGTCTCAGGGCTCCCGAACATCACGCCCACTTTTTCCCGGAGCTGATTGGTAAAGATACAGGTAGTCTTGGCCTTGCTCATGATAGCCGCAAGTTTACGCAGGGCTTGGCTCATCAAGCGCGCCTGCATTCCCATGGTAGCCATCCCCATGTCTCCCTCCAGCTCAGCCTTGGGCACCAGAGCAGCGACTGAGTCGACCACAATCACATCAAGCGAATTGGAACGAGCGAGCGTTTCACAAATAGTCAGGGCCTCCTCACCGCTATCAGGCTGGGACACAAGAAGGTCATCCAGATTCACACCCAACTTACGGGTATATTGAGGGTCCAATGCGTGTTCCGCATCAATAAAAGCGCATACCCCGCCCGCCTTCTGAGCATTGGCAATAACATGAAGCATCACAGTTGTTTTCCCAGAAGACTCAGGCCCATAGATTTCGACAATCCTGCCTTTAGGCACACCTCCAATCCCCAGAGCAAGGTCCAGTGACAAAGAGCCGGTGGGTATTGCTTCAATGCTAGAATGCGCATTGGCATCGCCTAACCGCATTATACTGCCCTCTCCGAAGGTTTTGGTTATTTGCGCTAATGCACTATCGAGGTTGGCTTGGCTTGCTTCACTGCCGCCAGTGGATTTTTTTGCTTTCTTATCAGCCATAATATTTGCTCTCCCAATTTATCGTGCTTGCGTAAAAGGATGATGCGCTCCTAAGGCATACCCCGCAAGCCCATGTTGTTCATTTGTTTATATCCAAATTCGATTGAGGAATGTCCTCCTTAAGCTTATGATCCCAAGCAATGTTTTCCCATGTAGTCATTTTCTGGACCAAACCGGATGTACCGGATTCCACCGAAAAATTGCTCGCAGGAGCAGAAAAATATCTTAAACCCTGCCCAGGCGTAGTGCACTATCATTGTGGCAAGATGGCCGAAAGCCACCGTGATGTGGTCGATCAATCCTATCAGGTAGCGTTGAACCTTGTCTTTGAGGACAGGGCTGCACAAGACGCCTATCAGGAACATCCATTGCACATAGA
>CAJWKQ010000235.1 GCA_913041895.1 uncultured Verrucomicrobiales bacterium | reverse complement strand
AATCAAGTCTAGGTTTATGGAGCAGTTGTTAGTACCTCATATAGTGATTCTTGTCATTGCTTGCGGCATGGCGCTGTTGGCGAAGCGAGCTAAGTTACCCTATACAGTCGTATTGGTTGTTGCAGGGTTAATTGTTAGTGGTTTCGGGCCGGGGCCGGTTTTCGAAGGAATCAAATTAGATCCCCCTTTGCTGTTGCAGGTTTTTTTGCCCATTCTTTTATTCGAGGCTGCGTTCCACGTTAATCTTAAACAATTTTTGGAGAACTGGAGGCCAATTTTGTATTTGGCCATTCCGGGCGTTATAGTGGGAATGTTATTGACCACCGGCCTGTTTTTAATGGCAAGTGAATTGGTTGGGCTGGGCTTGGGTTGGCCAATCATCCTTTTGATTGCGGCGATGTTAGCTGCAACTGACCCTATTTCCGTCGTTGCGCTTTTCAAGGAATTTTCAGTGTCCAAACGATTGGGGATCATCATAGAAGGTGAAAGTTTAATTAACGACGGTATTGCTGTCGTGTTATTTGGAGTGGTGGTAAAGATTACAGCAATTCATTTGGGCCTAACGCTACCACATTTTGGTGGGGCGGTAAGTGTTGAGGCCATGCATGTGGTTATAGATTTTCTTCGAGAAGTACTATTGGGAACCGCAGTCGGATTGGGAATGGGTTTGGTAATATCCTATCTCACTAGCAAATTTGATGACCATCATATTGAGGTAGCCCTCACTGTAATTGCTGCCTACGGAGCAAACACTCTGGCCATGCAGATGCATGCTTCGGGAGTAATCGCTGTGGTTGTTTGTGGCATGATGATTGGAAACGTGGGGGTAAAACACGGCATGAGTCCTACGACGCGAGAATCGGTGATTTCATTCTGGGAGTTTGCGGCATTTTTGGCCAACTCGTTTGTCTTTATACTTATCGGATTGCAAATTCAACTCAGTGAAATGTTGTCACGAGAAGTGGTGCTGCCAGTAGTGATCTTTTTTGTAATTATGATGCTAGTTAGAGGCATCACTGTATATGGCGTACATAATTTGGTGCGTCGGAGTGATTTGCGCCTCAAGGAACGCTGGCTCCCGGTTATAACATGGAGCGGGGTTCGAGGGAGTCTTTCCATGGTGCTTGCAATGATGCTTATTTGGATAGGCGAAACCGATGCCAGCAACGAAAAGCATACAGATTATAATTCTAGTAAGGCTAATGGAGAGCTAGTTGCAATAGAAGGTGTTCAGAATACAGGAACTGAAGCAGGCATAGTTTCCAAGGAACAGGCACAATCGAATAAGGCAGACATATTAAAAATTGTATACGGAGTGGTATTGCTTTCCATTTTACTTCAGGGAACCACTATGGAGGGGCTCATGAAACGAGCTGGGTTGATTGAGGAGTCGGGGGAGGAGAAGGAGTACGAAATGGCCTTGGCTCGTAGGCAGGCAATCCGGGCTGTGCTGGCAAATTTGGAATCAGCCGAACGCAAGGGCAGCATGGCAGATAAAACCTATGGGATTCTCCATGAACGCCTACTGAGCCGTAAGGAAATAAATGATCGCCTTATCAAAGAAATGCTGGAGTCCATGCCTTCTTTGAATGAAATTGAATTGGAAATGGAGGCTGCACACCTGCGTGCAGTGGAAAAGCAAATCTATCGGGATTTGGAGAAAGAAGGGGATTTGAATTATGATTCCATGGAGGAGCTCGTCCGGGAAGTCGTGGACCGTGCTGAGCAGGACAAGCACGAGTCAGACAGTGAATCCTGATTTATCCTATTTTCTGTCATAATTAACGCGTTTCCCCGTTGACGGCTCTCTATGAGAGTGTTCTTCTTTCGCCCGAATCATGAGAGCGATATTGGGTCTATTATTATTTCCTTTGCTCCTTGGAGCACAGCAAGTTCCCGTAAAAGAGTATTTTCTATCCAATGGAATGAAAGTGCTTCTCTTGGAGCGTAACGATGCTCCCAGTATTTCCGGAGGTTGGGTTGCACGCGTGGGAAGTGTCAACGAACGGCCGGGAATCACGGGCATCGCGCACTTATTTGAGCATATGATGTTTAAAGGAACTCCCAAGATCGGCACCAAGGATTACAAGGCCGATGTTAAAATCATTAGTGAACAGGAGCGTGTTCGTGACGCCATGCGTGCTGAAGAACGAAAAATGCGCGAGATGTGGCGAAAAGGAGAAATTACCGATTTGCAGGATCCTGATCAAAAGACTGATGAGTGGAAGAAATTGAATGAAGAATTTAAGGCACTCATTGAGGAGCATCGTAAAGTCATTGTTAAAAATGAATTCGACAGGATTTATACATCTAACGGTGGCAGCCGGATGAATGCCTATACCAGTTATGATCACACCGCATACTTTATTACAGTTCCTGCGAACAAACTGGAGCTTTTTATGTGGATGGAGAGTGGCCGCCTGTTGGAGCCGGTTTTTCGTGAATTTTATACTGAACGTGACGTGGTGTTCGAGGAGCGCCGAATGCGGACAGAAAGTACCCCGCTGGGAAAGTTCTTTGAGAGTTTTAATTCGCTCTTTTGGGAGTCTCATCCTTATAGCTGGCCAATAATAGGTTGGCCTTCGGATATCCCGGCAATTTCCAAGGTTCAAGCTGACGAGTTTTATGCGACCTATTATATGCCTCAGAATTTAACGTTGGTGCTAGTTGGTGACTTTGAGAGCAAGGCTGCTCTCACAATGGCAGAGAAATATTTTGGACGCATCAAAAAAGGGAAAGGGGTCGTACCTGATGTAGTGACTCTTGAACAGCCACAGAAGGCGGAAAAACGTTTTTATGCTGAGGCAGAGACCAATCCCAATATCGATATCTACTGGCATACGCCCGCTTTTGGGCACAAGGATACATACCCTTTGAGTGTGCTGGCTCGCGTTCTTAGTACGCGTACGGGGCGCCTTCATAAAGAATTGGTCTTAGGTAAAAAAAGGGCGACTGATACTTGGGCATGGCAGGGGGCACGTAAATACGCCGGCGAATTTAATATGGGTGCTGAAGTAACGGACGGAAATACGCCAGAACAGGTTGAACAGGAAATCTACACTCTAGTGGAGGAAATTAAATCCAAGCCAGTGCCGAGTAAGGAATTACAGAAAGTGAAAAATAATTTTGCTGCAGCAGAGTACCGGCGCTTGAGTTCAAACCATCCTATTCTAATGCAGATCATGCGTAGTGAAGGCTTGGGTAATTGGCGTGAGATTAACGAGGCAGGACCAAAGATACAGGCGGTTACCGCTGCTGACCTTCAACGTGTCGCTCAAAAATATTTCACTAAGGAAAATCGAGCAGTAGCCGTTTATATCCGTAAGCCTGGCACCGGTGGTGGCGATGAAGATCCTATTTTGGCTGGTCTTGATTCGCAGGCCAAGGCAATGGCTCGCAAGATGACCAGCGCAATAAACGCTGACAAAGACTTGGCACAGCTAAAAAAACGACTCGCAGGGCTTGAGGTGCAAATGGAAAAGGCCGGGGCTAAGGCACCCCCAGTGATGAAGGTGATTCGAGCTGTGTTGCGAAAACGAATTGCCCAGTTGGAGGAAAAATAGTTGGAGAAGAAAACGATGAAACAGTTATTTGCAATATTCTTAGTTTTTTCAGTGGTACTTTCAGTTTTTGCGACAGACATCCCTGACCGTCCGGAAAAGCTTAAGTTTCCTGAGTTAAAGTATGAGCCGCCAAAGGGCTCAGATTTCCGGGTTGAACTTAAGAGCGGTCCAGTTGCTTTTGTGGTTCCTAACCGCGAGTTGCCTTTAATCAGTATCTCGATACTCGTGCGTACTGGTAAATATAATGAACCCAAGGGCAAAGAAGGTTTAGCTGCTATGACCGGGTATTTGTTGAGTAAAGGAGGGACCAAGAGTTATAATGCAGAAGACCTTGAGGAGAGATTGGCATTTTTGGCGGCGGGATTATCCTCCAGTATTGGCGATACATCGGGAAGTGTTGGGGTAAATCTTCTTTCAAAGGATCTTGATGAGGGGTTGGCTATTCTCCGTGAAGTGTTAACCGTTCCACGTTTCCAGAAGAATCGGTTTGATCTGTATAAGACCCAGCAAATCCAATCAATGAAGCAGCGCAACGATGATTCACGCAACATTGAGCGTCGGGAATTAGTTCGGTTAGCCTATGGAGATCACTTTTTCAGGAGTCAATCCACAACCAAGGCTTCCATTGATGCAATTACTGAATCGGATTTAAAGAGTTTCCACAAGGATTGGTTTCATCCGGGTAATTTTGTCGTTTCAGTTAGTGGTGACTTTGATCGAAAGGTAATGGTCGCGAGGTTGGAGAAACTTTTTACCCAATGGCCGTTTCAAGGGAAAGCCGCCAGACCTGTTCCAACAAATAAAAAATTTGCAAAAGCAGGTGTTTACATCGTTGATAAAGAAGTTAACCAAGGCCGTGTGGACATCATGTTGCCTGGGATCATGCGTGATAACCCGGATTACTACGCCGTGCAAGTTATGAATGATATTCTTGGAGGTGGAGGTTTTACTAGTCGTATAACCAATCGCGTGCGATCAGATGAGGGATTAGCCTACAGTGCTTATTCGTATTGCCCTGGGGGCACATATTTCCCTCGGACTTTTGTCGCGGGTTATCAGAGTAAATCTCGCACGGTATTGTATGCTGCCCAGATCGTTCTTGAGGAAATGCGTAAGATTACCCGGGAGGAAGTTACAGATAGGGAGATTGAGACCGCGAAGGCCAGTTACATACAAACCTTTCCTCAAGCTTTCGAAACAAA
>CAJWKQ010000234.1 GCA_913041895.1 uncultured Verrucomicrobiales bacterium | reverse complement strand
TGTTGGGACCTACCTGGTCTGTCACCGCCTCCCCATCATCAAAATTCCAGTACGACACCAATTGAGGAAATGCCAAGGCACACATTCCGAAATATAGCGACACGGCCGAGAAGAACAGAATAATTCTATGTTTCATAATATAATTTTTATTTTAGATTATAATAATTGATTTAAGTTTAGATTTGAGGAATCAGCTTGCCATGTATTTGAGTCAACCCAATATTTCAGCCGCTAAAGTGCTAAGTCAGTTTTTCGTGACCGACAACCATTAAACGTAAAATTATTTCATGTAAATCATCAATTTGAAATAGGTTTCCAGCAACTTTGTAATCCCATTCATCCATTGCTGCCATAAAATTAACGACTGTCTTCGGAAAAAATAGTCATCTCATAAGAATTGTCAACTCAATCAATCGCACACCTCGTTCGACGAATCCACGAGCAATTTTATTCATTGACGGGCTCTGGCATGGTGTAAGTCTGAACCAAATTATTGAAGGTAAATCTCACACATTGAAAGTAAAGCCTGACGGTTCTCTTATTGGAATTCGTAAAGCCCCATTTGATAATAAAATCATCGGTTCTTGGAAAGTTGAAGAGGATTTATTGGTATGCGGAGGAATAGCTGAAAAGTCATTCGAAAAAATTGGAATCAAGTTCAATAAAACGACTTTAATAATTAATTTGATTCTCTCCAGATAAAAGCGCAGCGCCATCCGCTAAATGATCTTAGAAGGAGCCGGGAGCCTCACTTAAAAAGCAATAAACCACCCACAGGCTTTTCAGCGATCGGGAATTGTTGATCGCACATAAAAGTTTAACCGACAATCTTACTTCATTCTTGACAGTTCTAGAAAAATTGAGAGTTTCCTTACGGATGATAATCAAGAAGAGTATCGTTAGGTTTCTGACTTTAATCGCACTGGGCATTATGCTCGATCCGACCTCATGGGGTAAATCAATCTTCAAAGTTCTAAGCAGCAAGGTAATAGTGAGACACCATGGAGGTATGCCATCGATGTGTCGGGCTTCCAACGGCGATTTACTATTGGCACACGCTACTAATTGGCAACCCATCCCTCCTTCAGGTGGAACTGTGAAACTTATGCGCAGCGCCGATGGAGGTATTACTTGGAGCATTCCAGAAGTGATCATTAGGCCAGAAGATCCTCAGAAATGCAGCGTTCATATGTGGTCTGGACTTCATTTAATGCCTGATAACTCAATTATATTGACTTATGGGCAAAACTTCTCTGAGTCACGAGCAAAGGCTTATGTGATACACTCCTTTAACCATGGGAAAAGCTGGAGTGATCCCGTTCGATTAGCAAAAGAAAAAATTCTATTTAAAGGCAAAAAAATCGATGTGCCTTTTACAGAAGGTTTTGGACGAGCAGTGACTGCGAATAATGGTGATGTTCTTGTTCCAATTGGAGTTCGCTTGGAAGGCGGCTTCTATGGCACCAAAGCTTCGGCTTTTGTTCGAACAACTGATAGCGGAAAGACTTGGGGGCCTTTGGAATTTATTGCGACTGGGCCAAAGAAATTCAGTGAAACTTCATTGGGAGTAACTACCACTGGAAAAATTTTAGCAATTATTCGATGTGATACAACTCGCCGTGTTTTGTGGCAAAGTTTTTCGGATGATCACGGCCGAACTTGGTCCAAGCCCACTATAACAAAGGCCCAACTAGATGATCGTGATTACGTACATGGCAAGATGCCAGACATGTTATGTTTGCCTACCGGGCAAATTCTGTTAGCGGTCGGATCGATTGATGTAGGTGATGGAAGCGAAATTTGGAAGAGTGCTCATGGCAGTTCTTATAGCGGACTATATGTAAGCGATGATGATGGTTTAACTTGGAAGAGAGATTCCATATTTCCTTCGGTTGAACCTGAAAGATTGATTCCATACGACTCTCCTGTTTTGGCAATTGGCATAGACGGAACAATCCTTGCACTAAGCGTACAATACGACCGTCGTACAAAAAGCAATCCACTTGCAGGCTGGACTATGGGCTCACATTTGGTTCTACACACAATCCGTTGAAAGTAGTGCATATGTAGATTTTAGCACTTTCGCCTCTCAACAACTTCTCTTCCCTTTTGCCGGCATATCTCTTTTTCAGCTGCAATTATTGCTACACCATAACTTCTGGGATGAAAACAACTCATACTTAAAAAATCTCATTTTAGATTAATAATCAAAAATGGGAAATACTGGTAGATGCGCTCCATTGCTACTTTTTGGGAATCTTGTTTAGGGTATAGTATGCGGCTTTGTGAACTAAAGGTTCCCCAGTTGAATCCCTTACGCCATCGGCATGCAGTTCGTGTACATAGCCAGCACGCAGGTTGTTCAGCTTTAGATGCACTGATTGTTTATCAGCATTAAGAGTGATTGATTTTATCTTAAGTTTTATTAAATCAGTTTCCTTTCCACCATATTTGGAGTGATAAGGGTAGGTGTAGCTACTAAGCATGTAGCTCTTGATGTCAGTAGCGGTCTTGAGGTTAACTGGTCTTGTAAACGTTAGAGTAAATCCATCAGGGCGAGCAGACATTGTTTTGATTTCAAAGGGCACCTTACCCTTCCATTGTAGACGTTGCAGACTGTAGCTTTTGGTTCCAAGCGAATTCCAACCTCGGTTACTTTGGCCGATGTACATTGAGCCATTCAAACCCCACTCCAAACGCAATGCCGCGCAATCAAGTCCATCACGAAACCTGAAACACGCACCCTGATATTCGCCTTCTATTTTTTCCAGAAATACTCTAGACACGAATGACATGGTGAACTCGCCGCAAAATAACTGACCATGAAAAGGGCCAAACATACCCTGTGTTCTGTCGGCCAGAATATCAGTTGTACTCATGCCCACCTTACGGTAGGGAAACCACACGGCAGGCAGATGGTAAGCTGGGATCCGCTTGGCGGCCTCGGCCACTGTCAAGTTCTTGGGTAGTGGTTGTTTCACCTCAAAAGTCGAACCCGGTAGCTTGGTGAATTGCAAAGCATCCGCATGTCCATGAAACACGCCTTTTTTCAAGTGCATTAGAGCACAAGTTGCATACCAGTTACCCTGTTGGTCGGTAGCAAAAACATCACCAACCAAGTTGGTGCCGATGCCAGAAGGTGAACGGAAGCCACCGCTCATTGGTGACCAAGAGCCATCAGGTTTCACACGCAAACTCCAGCCGCGCCATTGGTTGTTTGGGTTGGAACCTTTTCCAATTGAGCAGTTGAGGGCCACCCACATATTGCCTTCTTGATCAATGGCTGGACCATAGGCGTACTCGTGGTAATTGCCCGTCACTCCCCAGCCTTTTGCATGCGTGAGGTATTCATCAGCCTGACCGTCCCCATCAATATCACGTAGGCGTGTAAGTTCAGTGCGCTGCACGGTGTAGAGATCACCGTTTTGCACTTCTAAGCCCAGTGGTTCATGCAGGCCGCTGGCAAACTTTTTGTAAATGGGTTTGTTCGTAGAAAGTTTTTCGGCAATCCAGATTTCCCCTTTGCGAATGGCTATAGCCAAACGATCACCGGGCAACGTTGCCATGCCACTGACCTCTAGTTTCAGTTCCTTCGGAAAGGGTACTGTTGTAAGTTCGTAATAATCGTTTTCAACAGATAAGGCGATTAAACCCAGAAATAAAGAAAACATAGAAATAAGAAACTTCCGTGCTCTCTGCGTTAAAAAGCTATGAGTCACCATGTGTATTTTGCCTCTATTTGGGTCCGAGCGTTGAGGTTCAGCTTCACCGGTAAAATGAGTTCGGATTGGTCGCCGATGGTGCGCACCCGCGCTTGAGGCGCGATAATCGTCAAGTTATTTGCGCTGATCCATACTTCGGTTTCTCTCAATTCAAACACATTAGCCACCGCCAGTCGCACCCACAGAATTCCTTCTCCGGGGTCAAACTCAATCCGCCGATGTAATTTTTTGTCTATAGGTATGAGAGTGTCGGCTATGTCTGTTTTGCCGTGACGATAGAGCATCGTTGGGATGCCGTTCTTATCAAGGCGATAGCCACGAAAATCCAAACTGCTTTTGGGCCATGGCTTATTGCCCTGCAAGGCTGCGGTGATTGTGGGGCCGGAAGGGAATAAGCGGACATCGGTACCCAATGGTTTGGTCAACGGAGTGAAGCGGTCGTCCCATGTGCTTTCGGCATCGAGAAACTCCCTGCGCCACACCAGCGACCATCCAACGTTCTCAGAATCAAATGCCGCATGTATACCTGCAGGGAAACCGATCGCAATTGCATGCGTGCCAGCGCCCTCCAAAAACGTTCGGAACACTATTGGCCGCTTGTCCGGTTTTAACACGAAATTACCTTTCTTTTCTAGACCATCTGGCAGACGGGTTTGTTCCAATTCGTTTAGGTACACCCAAAGACTGTCGATTTGGCGCTCGGTGTTATGACCTAAGATCGGGCTCACTGCTCTACCACCGGGCCAAAAGGAGGGCATGCGCGTACCGGGCCGGAAGGCCGCGGGGTTGATGAGGTAATCGCGAAACCATTCAGGTCGCAGCCGATTGGGTGAGTAGGAGAGATCCATCGCCTGAATGCCGAGCGACTTGTGGCCGCTCAATTGATGGCAGGTGATACAGTTGAGGCCTTTCACGCCCATTAACTCCCGCCCATATCGGTTGCGACCGACCTTGTTTTCGTTGCCTTCACGTGGAGTGGGTTTCACGTTGGTGCGGACGTCCGCAGTTGCGAGGTGTTGGACAAGAAACTTGGCATGGGCTTCGCCGAAATCCGGCATGCGCGTGGTCATGTACGGCCGCACGGAGTCATCGG
>CAJWKQ010000233.1 GCA_913041895.1 uncultured Verrucomicrobiales bacterium | reverse complement strand
CCCGCTGCCTTGGCTCGGCAGCAGCCTGCACACTCGTGCAGGGCTCGTTGATCAACCAGCCCACGGATAAAACTTCCATTGAGAAACTCCAGCTCGTATAGGGGTTCTAATAGCCTCATTTTACCGAGAAAATAGGTGGTTATTCACATAAATCACACAGTTTGTTGCAGAGCTTATTTAGTGCCTGTCCACAACCTGTAGTGTGACCAATTGATCAACTCCGCGATATATTGGGGTATGCGCAAATAGAGTCAACTACATTAATGTACAATCGTGAATAAAGTGCCCAGCTGAAACAAATGTATAACTTTTGAGCCCTGTATTTAGCCATTTTTAATCAAAAAAAAACAATTCACACCTCAATATTCACAACAAATCTAATTTTAAAGGAGTAATTTTGGTGAATAGCTGTTTTATCATCTAATTTTGTGCTTTTCTTTGTGAGCAAAGCTCCAGAAACACCTTTTTTAGGGAAACCTAACTAATACTATTGGCCTCGCAGCCAATCTACAATCTGTTCCATTTGCTTGCGCGTTAGCTTCTCATCCTTACCGAAGGCGGGCATCCGATCATTTTTGCTACCGTAGAAACGTTCGTGTGCTGGGTTATCGATGATTCCCATTAACCACTCACGTGAACCATAGCCGGTCAAATCGGGTGCCGAATATTCATCTGCATTCCAATCACCCAACGCATGACAGTCAACACACCCTATTTCTTCAAAGAGTTCATGACCCGTCTGGATATCTGCTTTATCGTTCAAATCCATTTTGGTTTGACTGGGCAACTTAGCCTCTGCTGAGAGAGCTTTGATTATCTGATTCATCTCCTTACGCAACGCTTCATCATCGTCGATCCCGTCAAATTCATCCTCAAGGAAACCCTTCATTTTGCTCTTCTTCGCGTGAGCAGTGTTCCCAAAAAATTTCGGTGAGGTGAACCGCTTTGGATGTAATAATTCAGTCAAATATTCGCGACTAGCAAAACCCTTTAGGTCAGGAGCGGAGAAATCACGCTTAATCGGCACGAGAATTTGGTCATCCAGTTCAATCTTTGTTTTACCGCGCTTTTCATTCCATTCCCGCAGCTCTTTTAAGGTAATGCCTGCTTCCAACGCGATTTGCTTTAGCACATCATCAACTCGATATTGCGAGGGGGGAGATTTCAATTCTGTGGATTCAAAATTGACAAACTTAATTTCATCCACGTTGCGCAAGCCGTTATGCCCATCATAGCTGTGACAACTAGCGCAATGTTGTGAAAATAACTTAGGCCCTTGCAGTAAGGCAAGCGCACCACCCGGCGGGATTCCTTTTTGCGCCATTTCCTTGACCAACTCGGCTTCGCGATATGCTTTCCGTTTGGAATTCAAATACGTAAGACTGTTGCGGTCTTGATTCACCGCCACATAAGTCAAAACACCTGCAAACACCAAAATACCAAAGAGGAGCTTGAGATTAAAATTATGGCCTTTCTCACTCTTCCCAATAATGGGCATAAGGAAAATCAAGGTCATCACAATACCTGGAAGCACGATCGCTCCCAAGACCTCCCAGTGTCCTGGGAAATATTTAAGGAACTGAAAAAGGAACAGGAAATACCAATCTGGCCGAGCCGGATAGTTAGTAGAAGGATCCGCTGGAGCATCCAAATGTGCACCATCAAAGGAGAAGTGCAAAATCAGTACAGTAACGAGCACCGCCAAGCAAGCCACAGCATCCTTGAGAACTTGTTCGGGCCAGAAAAATTCATCAGATCCTTTAAGCGGTTTTTTGGGGGTAATCCCATGCCTTCTGAAGAGATAAATATGACCGACTGTGAGGGCAATTACACTAACGGGCAAAATACCCGCATGCAGAGCAAAGAATCGCGTCAAGGTGTGGTGGCCATAATCCGCGCCGCCAAGAACCAATAGCTTAAGCTGTTCTCCAATTATCGGCGTACCACCCATAATATCCGTCGCCACTTTAGTTGCCCAAAAACCCTTCTGATCCCAAGGCAACAGATAACCGGTAAGGGAAAGGGCCAAAGTTAGTTTTAGAAGGATTACACCAAACCAAAAATTCACCTCACGCGGAGCCTTGTAAGCACCATCAATAACCACTTGCATGAGATGAAGCACCAGAAGCACCGTCATTACTTGAGCGGTCCAATGGTGTAACCCACGCAAGAAATGACCACCGGTCATATGATAATCAATATAATACACACTCTCCCAGGCGGTTTGCCCGCTGGGCGCATACCCCATCCAGAGAAATATGCCGGTGATAAACTGGATCATCAGGGCAAATGTAAGAGTACTTCCCCATACGTAACGCCATCTGGAACCTCCGGGAACATTTTCAAAAAGAACCTCCCGGATATGATCTCGGACACCTGTACGGTTATCTAACCAGTCGTAAAGTTGCTTAACACGATGCATACTGCGTGTACGAAGAATCAGATAACAATCTTTTCCTTGGTATTGGATTTGAATCGCTCAAACTTAACCCAAACTTCAACGCCATTGCGAATTTCGACTGTTAACTCGTCCATCGGCCGCGGACTTACTCCTTTGGTAAGTTTGCCATCGAGACTAAATTGACTGTCATGACAGGGGCAGAAGAAATCTTTTTCAATCTTGCGGTAATCCACAAAGCACCCAAGGTGAGGACAAACCGTGTTGTAGGCGATTACTTTTTCGTCCTGTTTCAGTAAATAGACTGCACCTACGGGTACATCCGTATATCGACTCCATTTATCTGATTTGTCCTCCACGATAGCAAACTTCATTGGTTCGCCATCTTGTAATTCAGTTAATTCCGCCAACCGAATAAATTCGGCTTTTTCCGATTCACTATTCTTCCGACTTATCGGATCAATTAGAACACGTATCCCAGCAGTCATTGGTACCGCGCCAACAACAGCACCAATGAAACAGGAAGCCTCTTTTATAAAGCCCCGACGATCGGACCGCTCCGGCTGAGATTCCTGATCTGAAAAGTTGTCTTCCGTTGACATGAAATATGTTGGTTCTATGTTTAGGCGTAAATGGGACTGAAGACCCATCGCAACAATTCGATAGGATTACCGCAAATATGCTCACCAAACAATATTGAATGTTAATCAATTTTCTGTGCAGAAAAGCATACTCCAGCGTATTATCAGGTCGTGATGGCCTTCGCCTTATTCCCCGGTGATACAGCACTGCTACTTGCAATTCTTGTGATTGGTGCGTGCACCTTGTTGGGTATGGCCACCGATGGTCTGAGGATGGGAATGCTGTTGATAAGCTCCATACTTGCATGGATCATGGCCCCCTTAATTGGCAACTGGATTCCATCCGTTCTTTTACCCGCAAATCCACTTTGGCGTGAGGCTGGAGCAGGCGCAATTCCTGCTTTTCTCGTTATGTCATTACTCTTTTTTGTCGGCGGCCATTTTCTACACAAAAAAATAACATTTGAGATAAAGGATAAGTGGGATGACTACAAACACGACCGATGGGGAAATATAGACCCATTATTGGGGCGGATTTGTGGAGGCTTGCTAGGGATTTGGTTTTTCCTCCTTATTGGAGGAACAGCAATGCCTCTTGGTTACCTTACCGCTAAAGTCAGATCAGATCACCCATCCAATGACCCGTTGGGATACCAGCTATCCTCTAGGTTATATCGTGATTTCTCTTCGTTGGGGCTACACCGTCCAGTCCGACTGTTGGATCCCGCGGAAAAAGAATACTACTTGGCCGCAGATATAGCTGCTTTGAGCTATCACAACTTCGGAACAAACAACCTCAATCATGTAAACCGTTTTCGCCGCCGTCTGCTGGGCTACCCCGGACTAGTTGATGCATCCTATAACCCACACATCCGAGGACTAACCCATGTGTGGACTACCAATACTTTTTTCATGGGCCTTTATAGTCGCACCAACCTCAGTCAATTGCTCTCCAACCCGCAACTTTATGCCGCATGGAGAGATGAAGCCCTGAAGGCACAACTGGCGCATGTAAATCTGGTTGACTTCAAGACGTTTCTTGAAAAAGGAAAATCGGACCGGTACAACGCGGCATTACTCCAACAACAGGGCAGATCCCCGATTCTGGGCTGCTGGGAGTTGGATACCGAAAGCACTTTTGATCAGTTCAAATCCATGTATCCTAAGATGAATGATCGAGAGATGAAACTATTGGATAATTATCTCGTTGAGCTAGCAGATCAAATGAGCCTGAGTTTTTCCGATGGATTTTGTTATCTAGAAGGGCGTGGTTTTCCAAGAAGAGCACTTGGAGTTAAAGCAAATGTAGAGCGGCCCAATATCACTCCAAATGATTTTTTGCCGAGTATTCCACCGCGCAACTTCACTGATTTTCCACAGCTAATTACCTATGGATCCTGGGAGAAGAAATCTGATGGCAGCTACCTTACCCACTTCAAATGGGGTAAAGCCGAAAGTAACGTGACAATCCAACTCTTCCCCACCCGCATTATGGTATCCTTTGAATCTTTTCGTGGCGAAAAATACGTCTTCAAACGCCAAAAACTTTAATCGTTATTCGCTCAATGAGCAAAGCTGGGCAGTCAGACAAGCAGACAGACCGTGGAGTGCCTTAGCAGACTGAAGATCAGCCACGCTCGCATTAGCACGCTCTATATACCCCTCAACAACTTCACGACACGAAGCGGGGATTTGGCGGTCCAGCAGCCCCTCTCTTATGGTATCGGTTTGAGTCCCTCCTTCTTTCAACATCGCCAACCAAGCCTTGTATTCTATTTCATCGGCTCTTTCGAGCACAGTAATCACAGGCAAAGTCGCCTTACCCGTGGCAAGGTCTGTACCCAGTGATTTGC
>CAJWKQ010000232.1 GCA_913041895.1 uncultured Verrucomicrobiales bacterium | reverse complement strand
CCTGGTGGATGGTTAAGCCCAAGGAAATCAATGGGGTTTCAGCAGCCATGCAGGCTCAGCTCAAGGAAGGACTGGTTGCCTACTATCCCTTTAATGGGAATGCCGACGATGAAAGTGGTAATGGGAATGACGGAGAAGTGAACGGAGCCACCCTCACCACAGATCGGCATGGCAAAAGCAACAGTGCTTACAGCTTTAATGGCAAGAGTTGGATAGATTTACCGCAATCTGAAAAGCTAAAATTCGGAGCAAACGACTTCACCTACAGCGCGTGGTTTAAAGCGGAAAAAGAGAAATTCAATAATACGTATGGCGGGTGGGTTGTTGCCGAGGACCGAAATAATGATAGAGGCGGACGTAGACTGGGCATCAATGATCGGAACGGCCGCCTTGTAAGTTTTTACGTTGATGACCAAAACAAACTTAAAGGCCCCGAATATAATGTTCATGTTAAAATTCCCAACACAATTGCAGACTCCCAGTGGCACCAAATAATTGGCATCAGGAGGGGAGATCAATTCATCTTGGCTATTGACGGGAGGGAAGTTGCCCGGGAGGAAAATAAGATAATTGAAAATTCCGATGCGAATATTCAGGTGCGGATCGGAGCCAGAGCTGCTTTCAACGAATTCATCAGTGCATTCTTTGGCTCCATCGACGACGTGCGCATCTACAACCGCGCGCTGAATGAGGAAGAAGTCGCTGCACTTTACGATCTGGAAAAACCTGATTACTCAAAGAATCTGGATCAGGGCCTCGTCGCCTACTACCCCTTCAATGGCAATGCCAAGGATAAAAGTGGCAACTCAAATGATTTTACCGTGAAGGGTGCCAACTTGACTAAGGATAGGCATGGTAATTCTCAACATGCATATATCTTTGACGGTGTTAATGCGTACATGGAGGCCCCTAATCATCCCAGCCTGCAACTCACCAAGGGCACAATCTCTATTTGGGTTAATCCGTTCTCCAATCGGATTGCACCAATACTTATAAAGGACAAGCATCAACCTGAACATTATGCTCTTTGGCAAGACACCTCTCCACAAGATATCTCCCCAAAACCACTTTTTTGGTTATTCCAACATAAAAGCGGACAAGAACCTGAATCTATCAGATATAAAAACCCCATTGCCCTGAACACGTACACCATGTTGACGTTTACAGTTGATGATCAAATGATGAGAGTTTTTTCAAATGGAATATTAACAAGCGAAAAGAAAGTCAGTGTTGAACCCTATTTTGGACAAGAATCATTATTTCTGGGTTTTGCCGGAGGCAAGGTGCCTAGGGAAAAGTTCCATGGAATCATCGACGACGTGCGCATCTATGACCGCGCGCTTTCGCTAGGCGAAGTCAAAGCGCTTTATGATCTAGAGAAACCAAAAGGCAAATAATCCATCTCACATTGATTTATAGTGACTGAAGGAATGGATTATATACGGGAGGTGATGGGCAGAGTGGAGCGGCATCGTTTTATCCCGGCCCAAAATCAGCATGAAGCGCATTTGGATACAGCCCTCCCTATCGGCCATGGCCAGACCATTTCCCAGCCAACCGTCGTAGCCCACATGACTGAAGCCTTAAATCTAGAGCCAGAAGATCGGGTTCTTGAGATTGGCACCGGTTGCGGATATCAAACTGCAGTTTTAGCACAGATCGCAAGCGAAGTTTTTACTATCGAGATACTAGAGCCTCTCGCCATCCAATCACGCGCACTATTAGAAGAACTCAATTACACTAACATTCAATTTCGAACCGGTGATGGATACAGCGGATGGCCCGAGGCCGCTCCCTTTGATAAAATCATTGTCACTGCCGCCCCACCAAAAATCCCTGAACCCCTTTTGGATCAACTCAAACCCGGCGGTCGAATGACCATCCCTGTGGGAGTATTAAGCCAAAAGCTTCTTCTAATCGAAAAAACACCTGAAGGTTTAAGTGAAAGCATCATCTTCCCGGTTCGGTTCGTGCCCATGACCGGCACCGCTCAAGACGAACAGTCCTAAATAATCCAAACCCAGCTGACTTAGATAAAATTTTTACTCGGCTATTCACCTCACATTTTGTTGGCCGCCTTGCCCATAGACACTATCCTCAGCCACATGCTGATTGTTTTAGTTCATGTCCATGTAAAACCCGATTGCCTGGAAGCCTTCCGAACCGCCTCACTGGAAAATGCCCGTAATAGCATTCAGGAACCGGGTATTGCCCGCTTTGATGTCCTCCAAGATAACGGGGACCCAAACCGGTTTATCCTAAATGAAGTGTACCGCACTGAGGACGATCCGGCCGCCCACAAGGAAACGGCTCATTACAAGAAATGGCGCGAAACCGTTGAAGACATGATGGCTGAGCCTCGTCAGGCCGTAAAACTCACCAACCATTTCCCGGTAGATAGTGAGTGGTAGCACTCCATTCGAGTTTGCCACCGCGACCCGTATAATTTTCGGGGCAGGTAAATTAACTGAAGCCGCTCCGACTGCGGCAACTCTAGGCAAACATGCGCTGGTAGTCACCGGGAGCAACCCCGACCGTGCTCAAAAATTATTGGAGGCCTTAAGGGAGGAGGGACTCAAAAGCACTATCCATTCGGTTACCGGTGAACCCAAAATCGCCGATGCGCAGGCAGGCACCGAATGCGCCCGTCAACATGAATGTGATGTTGTAATCGCTTTTGGTGGTGGCAGTGCCATTGATGCAGGTAAAGCTATCGCCGCTCTTTGTACTAATCCCGGAGAGCCTCTTGATTACCTGGAAGTGATAGGCAAAGGCCAACCACTCACTCAACCCCCTGCCCCGTTTATCGCGATCCCCACTACTGCAGGAACAGGCGCAGAAGTAACCCGTAACGCTGTGCTCGCCTCTCCTGAAGACCGCGTGAAAGTTAGCCTACGCCATCCCTTGATGTTGCCTAAGCTAGCAATCGTGGACCCACAACTCACCCATGATCTTCCACCTGAAACCACAGCCGCTACAGGACTGGACGCCCTCACTCAACTCATTGAACCTTTTACCTGCAACCGCGCCAACCCAATGACCGATGCCTTGTGCCGCGAAGCTATTCCCCTTGCGGCAAGATCACTTCAAAGGGCCTGTGAAAACCCAACCCCCGCTTGCCGTGAAGATATGGCATTAGCCAGCCTCCACGGGGGTTTGGCACTGGCCAATTCTGGCCTCGGCGCCGTCCACGGATTTGCTGCTCCCATTGGAGGCATGTTTGAAGCACCCCACGGCGCAGTGTGTGCCGCGCTACTCCCGCACGTGATGGCGGCCAACTTAAAGGCCTTGCCCGAAGAGAACCGTTACAACGAAACGGCGCATCTCCTCACCGACAATCCGGACGCCTCCGCCCAAGAAGGTATCAATTGGGTTAAAAACCTCGTTGAAAAACTTAATATCCCAGGCCTCTCCACCTATGGGATTACCGAAAATGATTTCCCTAGCATTATTGAGAAAGCTCTCGAGGCCAGCAGCATGAAAGCCAACTCAGTAAGCCTGAGCAACGATGAATTGGCTTATATCTTACGAGTGGCGCTTTGAGTTATTCAGATAAGCCGACCCGGATCGTTCAGAGTATGATATTCCAATGTCCAAAACTTTTTTGTTAGGGTCGGTCCGTGTTCAAGCAAGCTCTAAAGAACCTGTTAACCCAAACGGGTATTATTAGAGTAGAGGAACCGGCCGACAGAGACTGGCTCACTGCAAAGCCTCCTCAGGATTACTCAGCACTGGAAAAATACCTACACCCAACCCAGGAGTTTTTCTTCCCAGAATTTAAATCGAAGGCACCGGGGAGCAAGCAGTGGTATGCAGCCCTGCTTAGCGGCATCAACGAAACAATTGAAAACAAACCAGTCAAACTTCTGGACTACGGTTGCGGCAATGGCGCTTTAGGAAATTACCTCAGTGGATTTACATCCGACTTCCAGTACTATGGATTAGAACCTCCCAACTCCCCCATGCTGGAGAACGCAATAAAGCACGGGTCTTTTAAGTTCGGACATTTCAATTCAGACACGGCAACCCTTGCTATAGAGCAAAGTAATTGCGCTACATTAGGCAGCGTCTTCACCCACCTTCGCTGGAGTGACTGTCATAATATTTTGGAGAAACTGAGCCCGATTGCCGAGAGGGGTGGTGAAATATGTTTTACATGCTTTTTGGATAACGAGGAAAAATGTATATCGGGCAATCATTATCCATATTCAGAGATAGAAACATTTCACTATAGCTTTATCACCATCAAACAAATCGAACAGTTTTGCAACCAGAGAAGCTTGAAACAGGAAATACTCCCCTACTATTACGATCTGGGCCTAAGGAAAATTGGCCTGTTAAGCAAAACGAATGTCACCCACCGATTTGTCAGGGTCTTTAGATGATAAATTTGAACAGCTTTCAGTTGATTGAACACAATGAGCTCCCTAGCATAACCAAATGCTACGTAGCCACTATTTTGTATTCTTTATTTGTGGCTTAATCCTGTGTCTACCCGCACGTGCATGGGACTATGAACGTCACCGGCTGATCAATGATCTGGCGCTTAAAAGTCTGCCAGAGGAATTCCCAAAATTTGTGCTATTAGCGCCCAATCATGAGCGGGTGAAATTTCTTGCGGGCGAACCGGATAGATGGCGTAACACTCGCGATAAAGGCCTTCGCCATCTGAACAATCCTGACCACTACTTTGATGTGGAGTATTTGCATCAATACGAGCTCAAGGCACAGAACCTAAGTCATTTTCGCTACCGCTTTGTAGAACAAATGGCCAACGCACGCTCGAAGCTCAATCTGGAACTACCCGAAGCCAATACCGACCACACGAAGAACTATCCGGGATTTCTCCCATGGAGCATCAATGAGCACTACCTCA
>CAJWKQ010000231.1 GCA_913041895.1 uncultured Verrucomicrobiales bacterium | reverse complement strand
AAATCCGTTAAGGCTGCAAGGTCTTCGGGGGTTCGAATCCCTCTCCCTCCGCCACCACTTTAATTATTAACATCCTTTTAGATCCCCAAAAAGCTTGCCAGCCTAGTTACAAACTGGTAAAGATTTTTTAGTGTCCTAGAATATACTATAATATCCTGTTGATTATTACCATCAAAAGGTGGTACAAAAGGTGGTACAAATTAAAAAATAAGGGATTGTACCCCCATTTTAGGATACGAATTGCCATCAGAAAAGCTAACGGAACTTGCTGTCCGTAAAGCCAAACCAAGTTCAAAACCAAAAAAACTGACAGACGGTCGTGGATTATACCTGCTTCTCCATCCTAACGGAAGTAAGTACTGGAGAATGAAGTACCGCTTCATGGGGAAGGAGAAACTGTTGGCCATTGGAGTTTGGCCCAGTGTAAGCCTGATTGAAGCACGCAAAATAAGTAATGAATACAAACTGATTTTGAAGTCTGGGAACGACCCATCTGTGGTCAAAAAGAATCAAAAACTAACTGGACACATTCTGCGAAGTAACACCTTTGGCTCAATATATGAGGAATGGCTTGAGAAAAAGCGCCAAGAATGGAGGCCCAATTACTTTGATGATGTGAAACGTGCCATTGAAATTCATCTCCTGCCAGACCTTGGTGAAAGACCAATAGATCAAATTATTCCAACTGAAATTATTGCGGTACTAAAAAAAATTGAAGATCAAGGTAAGTATGAGGCAGCCCATCGTGCACGACAAAAGTGTGAGGCTATTTTTCGATATGCCGTCATAAGCCAACGTTGCGTAAATAATCCCGCATCTAACCTAAAGGGTATATTAATCTCACCAAAGAAAAAAAGGTTTAACTATCTTGACCCGAAAGATTTACCTGAATTCTTAATTAGGTTGAATGAATATGATGGTTCTATAATAACAAAACTTGCTATAAGGCTTGTCTTGCTAACCTTTGCTAGAACCGCAGAGATTCGCTTTGCCAACTGGAATGAGTTTCATCTAGAAACTGAAGAGCCAATTTGGCGGATTCCAGATGAAAAAATGAAGATGGGCCTTATGCATGTTGTCCCACTATCCAGTCAGGCTCTAGAAGTTCTCAGGGAGGTGAGGCGATTCTCCCAAGGGGACGAATATGTTTTCCATCAGCTTAATAATCCAAAAAAACCCATGAGCGAAAATACCATGCTGTATGCCATGTACAGAATGGGTTATCATTCACGTGCCACTGTGCATGGATTTAGGGCCACTGCTTCAACTCTTCTACATGAACGGGGACACAATCCGGAAGTAATTGATCGCATGCTTTCCCATAAATCAAAGAACAAGGTTAGGGCTGCCTACAATCATGCCGAATATCTAGGTCAAAGAAGGTTGTCACTCCAGTGGTGGGCGGACTATCTGGATTTTCTTATGGGATCAAAAAATAAAAAGGAAATCCTCGAAGAAGAGGGAAAATTGAAAATGTGGTACGGAGGGAAAATTTATTAGTTATTTTTATAAATATTTTCCAAAATAAATTCAAATATTGAATATCATAATACTGATATTATTATAGATATTAATATTTTACAAAAGTTGTCTGGTGATATATAGTCCAATAATACCCTAGAAAATATCTGGGGCTCCCGAGTTATTTTAAGGAGTAAATTATGGAATATAAAATTATTAGACTAAACGAGGTCAAGGTCATCACTGGCCTTTCACGATCGACAATTTACCTTCGTATGGCTGAAGGTAATTTCCCTCAACAAATTAGCCTCGGCTCACGGGCTGTGGGATGGGTAAATTCAGAGGTTATTGACTGGATTGAACAACGGATTAATGAGTCTCGTGGTGAAGTTTCACCCCGGGGGTGAGGATTCACATAGCCCCTATTGTAATACATGAGACTCCTTCAGACGTTTCCAGGTGGAGATTTATTGTTGAGTTCCAGAAAAAGTATTTTATGGAAAATATAATGCGAGACATAACAGAAACTAATCAGGTAATACCTCCAGTTATGCATGGGAGATCACTAGACTATGCTGCTGAAATTGAGAGATTTCAATCAGAAATAATAAAATCTGGTCTGGTACCTCCAAGAGAGATCCTTGCCGATGGACAAATTCACCGTTTTTCTTCAAACGGTAAGACTACTGACAATGCTGGCTGGTATGTCATATTCACAGACGGCATTCCTGCAGGTGTATTCGGATGTTGGCGCACGGGAATCAACATCAGGTGGAGTTCGGTTAATGAAGCAAAACTGAATCAATCCCAGAAACTTGAATTTAATAAAAAAATAGAAGAAGCAAAGAAGCTAAGGGAACAAGAGGAGGAGAGGAACAGCGCCAAAGCAAGAATCAGGGCCAATCAAATTTGGGAACAAAGTACAGAAGCACCTGCCACGCATCCATACCTGCAAAGCAAAAAGGTACAGCCACATGGCCTAAAGTTATCCAGAGGCAAACTGGTGGTTCCATTATACGATCAAGATCATAATCTTCAGTCCCTCCAATTCATCGGTCCTGGTGGAGAGAAAAAATTCCTTGGAGGAGGGAGAGTTAAAGCGTGCTATTACCCGGTAGGAGGGGCACCAGATAAAATTCTCTACGTGGCCGAAGGATTTGCCACCGCTGCCACTGTTCAGGAAGCGACAGAGAGTTCGGTAGCTGTTGCCTTCAATGCAAACAACATCAAGTCAGTTGCCAAAGCATTGCACGAAAAGTTTCCGAATCTGGAGATGGTTATTTGCGCTGATGACGACCACATGACCGATAGAAATCCTGGCATAACAAAGGCCAGAGAAGCTGCATTAGAGGTCAAAGCCAGTATTGCGGTACCGAATTTTGGTGATATCCGAGGCAAAGATGAGACGGACTTTAATGATCTATACCAGGTGAAGGGTCTAAAAGCTGTACGCACGTGCGTGGAACTGAATCGGATGACTACAGATGAGTTCGGGGAGGGCACAAATTTAGCCAATTTAGCCGAATTAGCCGGTAATTGGGAAGCAGAACCGGAGCCTGTTTTGCCCCAGAAAAAATCCTCACAACAGTTCCCTCTAGAGTCTTTTCCACCGATCATCAGAGACGCAGTTACAGAAACTCTTGAGTACACACAAGTGCCTGTGGGATTTGCATGCAGTACTGCTCTGGGTGTTGCTGCAGTCTCTGTTCAGCACCTCGCAATGGTAGCGAGGGATCCGCAGACAGTGGGGCCTGTGTCGCTCTATATCCTGAGCATCCTCCGATCTGGTGAAAGAAAGTCCACGATCTTCAGGAAAATGTGGCAGGGGGTAAGGGATAGACAGCAGGAATTGTATGAGGAATGGGAACACTATGAAGCCAATGATCATAATCAGGTAGACCCAATACTTGGTGCAGAATCACCGCCCAGGATTCTATTTGAAGATGCCACTGTACAAGGACTGGCCCTGGAAATAAGCACAGGAGTCAAAAGTGTTCTACTTTCATCATCTGAAGGAGGTACCATATTCGGCGGAATTGGAATGCGAGGTGACGCCTTGATGGGAGCCATGGCATGTCTGAACAAGGCTTGGGACGCTGAGCCCCAGTCGATGACCCGTAAACAGGCTGTTAGCACTTACCTCGATAACTATAGGGTTTCCTGCCTTATATCCTCACAGAGGGAGACCCTGCAGGAATGGCTAAGAAAGAGTGCGGGTCTGGCGGAGGGGATGGGCTTCCTAGCCAGATTCCTAATATGTGTCCCCAAAACAACCATAGGTGACAGACTGTATGTACCTGCCCCGGAATTTACCCCGAAACTTGATGCATTTATCGAAATGTGTCATTCACACCTGAGGACGAAAACCGACTTGGCTACTGTTCCGACCCTAAATATGAGTAGTGAGGCTCAAAAGGTATGGGTCGACTACTTTAATTTTATTGAAGCAGCACAAGGTAAGGAAGGCCCATACGAATACAACACTGCTGCGGCTTCAAAGATTGCTGAACAGGCAGCTAGGATAGCCGGTGTCTTTACATTATTCGGTAATGAAAATCCAAAAGAAATAGATGTGTACACAATGAAAATGGGGATCGACGTAGCCCAGTGGTTCCTTGAAGAGAGCCTTGGGCTTGCGGGTGAAATGGGAATCTCGCAGGTACAGCGCAATGCAGCGAATCTGCTGGATTGGCTAAAGAAACTGGAACAGGACGACGAAGAGCCATTGAAATTAAGTGACCTATTGCAGATTGGGCCTCGGTGTATTAGAAGCAAGAAGGAACGCGACGCAGCGGTGGAAATCCTTTGCACCTATGGATGGATACAAATCAGAAACTGGAAGAACAGAAAAGTTATTCTGCTCCACCCTTTAATTAAGAAAAGTTGATGGCGAGCTTGAAGGAGTTGAGGAGACGCTACCAAGAGGAAGCCCTAACCCTGGCTAAATCGGCTAAATCGGCTAAATCGGCTAATTTTCGGAACTCTGATCCCACTGAATTTAGCCGGCTTCAGCAGAAAGATGACATCCTGGAACTTCAGTTCCAAAGGGACGAGCGTGCAGCAATACGAGAATATGATGGAGGTATGGCCCGAGAGAGAGCCGAATACTTCAGCCTACTGGATGTACCTATTTTACCAAATAAATACAATGGGTAGACTTTTTCTATGGTAAATGTTCAGTTCAATGATCTGTTCATTTGCCTTCAGCGAAATGTTAATAAATGTTGATTTTTGGAGGTTAAATGGAAAGTCAAAAAAAACTCACGCGACAAGTCTGGCGCAATAAAAGGAGCAAGATTACTTTTACTCTGCACCCGGATATAGTTAAGATTATCAAGAGTACCGCAGAAGAAGAGCGACTTCCGATGAGCATAGTTGCCGACGAGGCCCTCTATGCAGGTTTAAAAGCTCTTGGTCGAATGGATTGATACCCCCCGGGGCACTCATGGCCCTGCCCATTGATACATAAAGTAGTTACTCGCATTTATACCTAGATGCTTCCTCATAT
>CAJWKQ010000230.1 GCA_913041895.1 uncultured Verrucomicrobiales bacterium | reverse complement strand
CAGATGTGTCCGGTATTGCCTCAGCCTGCTCCTTCTTCCCACACCCCACCAACGCTACCACCGCACATATCAAGAGGAAGTAACGCATGTCTTTCTGGTTAATCTCTCCACGGCTCATAACCCCTAAGTTATGGAATTTTCCGAAGGAGCCGTCGCTAAGGCTCAAGGCTGAACTTTCACCGTGGTGACACTCAAACACTACGCTTCCCCTCAACTCAGAGCAAGGAATCTTCCACTAAAAGTGCGTAACCATTTTGTTCTTAACCGGTGAAATCTTGCCGCGAGAGACCGTATCGGTTATGGTACAAGGCATGAGGCCAAGGGACTTGGGGCTAGGGTTGATACTGGTGTTAGGTGCCGCTTGTGGTGATTCTTCCTTTACCCCCCATCGTGAGGTCACCGCTGGCTGGGGAAACCGGGTTAGCCAATATAATAAGGGTCGGACTTATCAGGAGGGCTTGGAGGGGGAGAAAGATTTGATTAAAGCCCTCTATTGGTACGAGGCAGCAGCCACTCAAACCAATCATGTCGTGGAACCCAAGCAGACGCTCATCGATATCGCTGACCGCTACAATGTCCTGATAATCGACATTAACGCACTCAACCCACAGATGGACGTTGATAATCTTAAAACCGGCGAAAAAATCATTATTCCCGGTTATGCCAAGGCCATGTATCACGCTGGCGCTTTGCATGAAAGTGGCAAAGGCGGCATTAAGCAGGATTACGCGATGGCGGCAAAATGGTATCATGCAGGCGCTGAAGCTGGAGATGCACTGGCTCGGTTCTCATATGCCTACGCGCTTGAAAAAGGTCTGGGCACAAATGTGGATTTGAAGAAAGCCGCCAACTGGTATCGGTTAAGTGCCGAACAAGGAATTGGATCTGCCCAACAGAATCTGGCTCAACTTTATTTTCGAGGGCTCGGAGTAGAAAAAAATCTGAGTGAAGCTTACCGGTGGTATAGCCTAGCTGCCAAATACCTCAAATACGACGCAGCTGGGGAAGGAGAAAATCCCGAGCAAGAGAAAGCCCAACTCCAGAAAGCCATCAAGACCTGCGGAGAGTCCCTCACTGAAGCAGAAAGAGATCGTGTGAACCGACTCATCGAATCCTTTCAACCTACCCGAACACGAGGAACCATGTGAGTAAACCGTGTTCCTAGCCATGGATATTTGGAACGACACTATCCTTCCAAGATTTCAGCATATAACTGCGTTGGAGTACTTCACCTTTGCAGTAAACGCTCTGGTTTTCCTCTTCTCCAAGACTATCGCCTCTCACTACGGCGAAATTAAGGACGAAGCCAAAATGCGAACCCGACTCCGCATACTCCACGGTTTCAACTTTACGGTATTTATCACGTTTATGATTTCGTTGATCATAAAGGATGATCGTTTCCCTGCAGATCAAATTAGTCAAACCAGTCTGACATTGCTGCTCACCTACCTGCTTATCCATTTGGCCGAAGTATTGCTTCTATCCCGCTATGGAAAAGCCGTTACTGTAATGGGCTTTACTCGTAAAGTGGAAACCTCCACCTCACGCACACTTGAGCTGGTTGCCTGTGGAGTGATTCTGATCAGTATGTTGATTGTCCTGATCAATATTTGGGGACTCACCAGCTCTTTACAAACAACAGGAGTTATTGGATTTCTCGCTTTACTGATCTTTACCACCAAAGACTATTGGTTGCGCGATTTTCTCAGTGGCATTCTCCTTATCAGCGGGGAACGCCTTCAACGCGGTGACGTTGTGTCAATCCCATCAGAAAACCTTCTTGGGATTATTCTGGAAATTCGAGGCATTCAAACCAGTATCCGTGATTTAGTAAGGAGTCATGATATTGAAATACCCAATTCCAGCCTACTGAAAAACCGTGTGGATTTGTACAAGGAAAACCCTGGCGGTCCTTTCCGTGATTATGTCGATTTCAAAATAGGATATGGCACCGCTTCAGAAAAAGTCCGTAAATTTTTGCAGAAAGTTTTTGATCAAGCCCTTAAGTCTGGAGCCGGGATAGACCAAGATGCACAACCTTCCATTGCTCTTAAAGAAAACGGGGACCATGCCGCACGCTGGAGAATATCATACGTTTTAAAAAATCCGCAAAAACTCCTAGCGGCACGGGATGCGATCAACCTTGCAGCCTACGAATTACAGAGTGAAGCCGGACTCAGTGTAAGCACTCCATTAACATTGATAATGGAAAACAAAGATTAGGCTAACTCGCGTGCAATATCCTTGGCGAAGTAGGTCAGAATCAAATCCGCACCTGACCGTTTGATTGCCAGTAGCGACTCATCACGAACCGGCTTTAAATCCAACCATCCTTTTTGTGCAGCTGCATGAATTTGAGCATACTCTCCTGACACTTGATAGGCTGCCAACGGCAATTTTGTCTTCTCGCGCAACCTGCAGAGTATGTCCAGATAAGCTCCAGCCGGTTTCACCATTAAGATATCGGCACCTTCCTCAATATCCAAGCTGGCCTCGATCATGGATTCACGGATATTAGCTGGATTGAGTTGGTAGGTTTTTTTGTCGAGATATGATTGCCCGGATGCCTGTTGACTGCCTACTGCCTCCCGAAAAGGGCCATAAAATGCCGAGGCATATTTTGCTGAATAAGCCATTATGGAAACATGCGAGCATTCAGCGGAATCCAAAGCCTTACGAATTGCTTTCACCCGACCGTCCATCATATCTGAAGGGGCAACCCAATCGACACCTGCTTCTGCCTGAACGACTGACATTTTGGCCAAAATTTCTACCGTGGCATCATTGTCCACATCGGTTCCTTGTTCATTCAGAACACCATCGTGGCCTGAAGAAGTATAAGGATCCAGCGCAACGTCGGTAATCACCACAAGTTCTGGCAATGCACTCTTTAGTCGCCTCACGGCTCGCAGAATCAGGCAATCCGAATTCAACGCCTCAGTTCCTCTTTCATCCTTACGTTCAATAGGAACTACCGGGAAAAGGGCAACCGCACGGATTCCTAAAGCAAATGATTCCTCGCATTCACTCACTAAACTGGAAATTGTGTGGCGGTGAACATCCGGCATTGAAGGTACTGGCTCTGGCTCTCCGTCACCCTCCATTACAAAAAGCGGATAGATAAAATCCTCCACAGAAATATGGGTTTCCTGAACCAATGCTCGAACAGTCTTATTCTGCCGTAAACGTCTAGGCCTACGCAGAATCATATGCCCCTTATCACCCATGAGATTTGCGCATTACATCGAAAAAAGGCTAATATTCAAGCCAATTCACTTGCGACCTCTCATAACTGGGGGTAAATTGGCCCTATGATGCAGCCTGCGATATCGCGCCGCAAGGCGTTTACCCTCATTGAGCTATTGGTGGTTATTGCCATTATCGGCATTCTTGCAAGTATGTTACTTCCAACTCTAGCCGGAGCCTTGCGCAAGGCAAAGAGGATCAAGTGTGTCGTAAATTTAAAGCAAATTAGCACATGCATGATCATGTTTGCTCAGGATAATGACGACAGACTCCCCTGGCAACTCACCCCAAGCGGGCAAATTGAACATTTTGGAAAGCATTATGCACTTGATCCAGGTTCCGTTTTCGGTAGCCGCGGACTCAAGAGAGAAATTGTGACAGCAAAAATACTATGGTCTCCCTGTGATGCAGAACGCCAGGCAGACCAAGAACTTGCTGTCGTAAACTGGGAGCAGTTCAAAACCCGCGAAGGGCGCCCAATTCCAAATAAAGCCATCAGTTACGTTTTTTGCGAAGGAGGCGATATTGGAAGACCATCCACGGTATTGGCTGCCACCAGAAACCTCTCCAGTGCAAATTTAGCCGATGCCCGTTGGGTAGGAGCTGATGAACGTGTAGATAAAGAGGGCAATCCTCCAAAAAATGCTGTGACTGGCCTATTTGAAAGCCAAGGCCAAATGGCTCTAGCCGACGGAAGTGCCAAACTTTCTCAAGACAGTGATTTGTCTGACATCGGCATGGTCGTAAAAGCCCATATCTTGTCCAGTGGAGGAGTTACCGTTGGAAATGCCAGCACTAAAATTCTGCATGGTGAAGGCGGAAACAACCAGACAACAGGAGTACTTAGCGGTCTTAACGCCACGCTTGCAAGAGCCAAACAGGAAAACAAGATAGTTTATCTGCTTTTTACCGGCTCTGACTGGTGCCCGCCCTGCATGAGTCTAGAAAAGAAAGTTTTTCAAAGTCCCAAATGGCAAAAATTCACTCAAAATAGTATCCTGACGCACATTTGTGATTTCCCAATTAATAAACAAGTTTCAAAGGAGACTCGACTAGAAAATAACAGACTCGCAAAAAGTTTTGGGGTCACTTCCTACCCCACCCAAATCATACTCAATCCGTCTGGAAACGTGTTGGCACGTAAGGATGGATATAGCCCCGGTCCTGTTACTCCTTACATCAATTGGGTGAGTGCCTGGATGCCGCCCACTCAACCTCAAAATTGATTTGCATCTTATTTCCAGACCCAAAGATTGGTCAGCCGTTTCATTTCATCTTATTAAAATTGAGTTTGCCAATAAAAAGACATTAGTATTCAGTTCGTAGGCAGGAGCAAAACAATGTTTCTTCCGAGTTTGGGTAATTCTTAATGAATGAAATTACTCTAAAGAGGCTTCGGTTATTACCGGTAATTGCTGCCCTGATTTTTGCAGGTGGTTTGGTTTGGTTCTTAAGATCTCCAGAACCGACGGTGGTTGATTTCATGACCGGTTCAAAGGACGGCCTATACCACCGTCTAGCTTTGCAAATTAAGAGCGCTGTTGAATCAGATCATGAGGACATTGTCATTAATCTGATCACAAGTGCAGGTAGTCGCGAAAATATAGTATATCTAGACGAGGGCAAGGCTCAGCTCGCGCTAGTACAAAACGATGCTCCCGGTGGCAGTTCGATCCGTAGCTTGGCAGCTCTTTATCCCGAAGTGCTCCACCTGTTATGCCATACCAA
>CAJWKQ010000229.1 GCA_913041895.1 uncultured Verrucomicrobiales bacterium | reverse complement strand
GTTACCGTAGGATTAGCCGTACTGTTGGGCGTTTCCATCCTTATTATGGTCAAAGGAACAGGTCTTTTGTCGATGATTCCTTTTTTTGCCTATCTGGTTGGCTTTGTTTATCTCTTTGCGCGGTATGGATGCCTTCCTCCTGCAGATGATCATCATTAAGTTAGGCTAGTGCTGCCTGCTCCACCTCCCTTTGTATTCTGGCCGGATATAATAAGGACTTTTACTGATTGTAAGAGTTCTACTTTATTTCAATTTTTCCAATGCGTTTCCTCGGTTCTTCAATGGAATAGGCACAGCAGAACCATTTTGTCTGTGAGATTCAAATACGGCACAGATCATTTCAACGGTCATGCCTCCCTCGGCAAGGTTGCACAGTGGTTGAGAGTCTTCGTGGATAGCGTGCACGAGATCCTTGGCAGGCGTGGTGTGGTTATGCACGGCCTCTACTGCCTTCATGTTATCCTCCGGTTGGCCGGCACCAGCAGTGGTGAATGGAATCCACGGACGTGATTCACGGGTGGGACCGAGCGGATTGCCGGGCACCCAGTAGGCAAAGGGTTGGCGATCAGCACGGATGGCGATGATACCCTTGCTCCCAATAAGGTGCAGGCCAAAGCCGTGGTTTTGCGTGCCGTCATTTGCGATGGAGTCAAAGTAAGCGATCATGCCACGTTTCATCTCATAGCGTGCGTGCAATTCGTTGCCAGCTAGCGGTCCAAGACCTTCGTTGCCAGGCTTCACATCCGTAGCTGTTACAGGTTTTCCATCCTGAAACATTCGGGCTGAGCAGGTGCGTGGGGCTCCGCCGAAGTAATGGATGAGATTCATAATGTGTGAGCCGAGCACCCAAAGATCTTCGCCGCCGCCACGCCGGTCACCTTTGCCTCGCGCGCGTATTTCAAGCAGCTTGCCAAGATGGTCATCAGCTATGAACTTATCAATTACCGAAAGCATAGGATGCCAACGGTTCCGGTGAGCGATAGCAATCTTAGTGCGATGTTTCTCGCAAGCCGTAGTCAGTGAGTCGACCTCCGCCGGTGTTCGCACAAATGGCTTTTCGATATAAATACCTCGTGCTCCAGCTTCAATCGCAGCTAGGGTCATGTCATGATGTTGGTCTGCATGGCGCGGACATACGGCGACGATATCAGGTTTCATTTCCTTCAGCATTGTCCGGTAATCGTTAAAACCTTTATTTATTTGAAGTTTCTTTTTGGCTTTTTCCAAGCCACCAGCATGGGCATCAGCTACTGCTACAATTTCAGTTTCGGGAACCTTCAGCCAAACAGTGTCTAAGCCATGACCGTAGTTTCCTCTACCGGTGTGACCGATCACTCCAACACGTAGTTTTCTAGATATATTTTTGGAAAGAACTGGTAGGGCTATGGCTGCAGCACTAGTGCCAATGAAGGTTCGCCGATTCATTCTGGTAGATTGGAGTACGAATTATGTTTGTCAACGTTTGCAGCGTTTTGTGATTTTAATTATGTATTTACTTTAAATATGTTTTATGGAAGTTATCGGTGTATGAGCACCGACCTTCCTCCTCCACTGACTCAATTTCATCACAGTAGTTATCTGATTCGCCAAAAGATATTTAAGCTTTTTGGGGCAGCCTTTCATATTTTTGATCCGTCTGGAAATGTGGTTTTTTACTCCAAGCAGAAGGCCTTCAAGCTAAAGGAGGATATCCGAATATATACTGGAGAGGATATGAACACAGAGGTTTTGACGATCAAAACCGACCAAATTTTTGATATGGGTGCAACTTATCAGGTTTATGATCCTCAGCAAGGGGGTGTTCATATTGGAAATTTGCGTCGGAAAGGATTGAAGTCTGTGGTTCGAGATGAATGGGTTTTTCTGAATTCGGCTGGACAGGAGATGGGCCTAATTCAGGAGGATAGTGCGGCGATGGCACTTATAAGAAGATTTGTTCCCATGGGGCATCTTGTGCCACAGGAATATAATGGAAATATTGGTGGTGCATCTGTTTGTCATTTCAAACGGAATTTCAACCCATTTGTCAGCAAGGTGACTTTGGATTATTCAATGGATCAGCAAGGGCTATTGGATAGAAGGCTTGGTATTGCTGCGGCAGTTCTTTTGGTGGCTATTGAGGGTAAGCAGAATTAATCCTTAATTCGCCCTCTTTTTTCTGCTATAGGGACACCTTTTGTCCTACTGGTGGGGCCACATTTGACAGCGTACGCTTTTGGGCGTTAGCTGAGTGTCATTCCGATGTATTCGCGTCAACCCAATCGTATTTTGCATGTGGATGGCGACACCTTTTTTGCAAGTTGCGAGGTGGCGCTGGATGCTTCGTTGTCAGGTAAACCGGTGTGGGTAGGTGGCGGTCGGCGCGGTGATGGTATCGTGATTGCTGCCAATCGTGAGGCAAAAAGGTTTGGCGTTCATACAGGTATGGCCTGTTTCGAGGCAAAGCGTGTGTGTGCTCATGGGGTCTTGGCTAAGCCGCAGTATGACGAGTACCGACGGCTCTCGAAGGAAATGTTTCAGATTATGGAACAGTACACACCTACTTTGGTGCCGATGTCCATAGACGAAGGTTTTCTCGATCTCACCATGATGAGCTCTCACATATGGCGTGATATCACAGCAGAGAGTTATGTGAATGGTCTTCGGGCAAGAATTCAGGAAGAAACCGGCTTGCCTGTATCTGCCGGTCTAGGACGTAGCACGTGGATGGCAAAATTAGCGACGAGCGTAGCCAAACCGGGATTTGTGGAGGTTCCGCCTGATCAGGAAAGAGAATTTCTGGCAGAGCATCATGTGAGCGAATTGGCTGGGGTGGGTAAGCGGCGGGAACGTTCGCTTCAAATATTGGGCGCTCGTACTTTTGGTGATGTGGCCAGGTTGCCATCAACAGTTTTAAAACAGAAATTTGGTATCTGGGGGCAGCAATTGTGGCTTTTTGCTAATGGTCAGTGGAATGAGCCGCTACTCTTGGAGGTGAAAGATCGTACAACGATTTCCAGTAGTACCACGTTGCCCTATGATGAGCCGGATTATGAGGCGGCACGGATTTTTGCCTTAAGTGAAAGTACGCGAATGATTGGTCAGTTGCGGAGGGAAGGTTTGCAGGCACGTGAAATGAGCTTGATCATTCGGTTTGCTGATTTTAACGAAAGTAGTGCCGGTCACCGCTTTGATCATCCGCAGTTCCGTAACTCAGTTATTAACGGAATGCTGGAGCAGCTTCTTGATGAAACAATGTTTACTTTCTCACAGCCTATTCGGCAGATTCGTATTTGTTTTAGTAATCTCAAGCCACTTGATACTCAGCCTACTCTTTGGGGCACTACTGATGCGGAACGTTGGGGAGCCTTGGACACGGCAATGGAACAGCTTAAAAATCAATGGGGTTGTGAGTCCATTCTCACGGGGGCGCAATATGCTTTACGGCATCAGGATGCTACCCACGCGAATCCCAAGCCGAAATGTCCATTTGTGCCTTCACGTGAGATGGTCCAGAAGTTATGGGGGAGGAAATTGGAGCGACTTGATCGCCGTCATCAATCTAACTAAAAAAGACCTTTTGGGCTGTTTTACCAAGCATCCACTCTTTGTCGGTATCTGAAATAAAATTCAAGCGTTCACGCACCAAGCTAATTGAGGCTTCGTATGTGTTACCGTTTTCAAGTTGATAGGGACAGTCACTACCCCACATTAATTTTTCTGGGCCGAAGGATTCAAAGAGTTGCTTTATTCTAGGAATTTGCTCCAAGTAAGGCGGTTTTTTTGATCCAAAGGCGTAAAAGGCAGAGATCTTCACGTACACATTGGGCAATTTTGCTAATGTGCAGAGCTGATTCAGTTCTTCTTTGTGTTGGCTGTCAATCCTAGCGCAATGATCGATAACAACCGTGGTATTGTGGTATCGGTTGCACATAGCAGCCAAGTCTGCAACGTACTTAGGGTCAATGAGAGGGCACATGGCGATGTTTTCGGATGCCCCGGTTTCCCACATGGCCTTCATAGGATCGGTTTCAAGCCAGTTCTTGTCGTTATTGGGTTTGATTCGGTAACCAGTAATGCCTAGTTTGCGATTGGCACGCATACGATCAGGGATATCCTCCAATGCGGGATTGATTGCGCCTACTATGGCAAAAACTCCAGAATGTTTTAAAGCGGCGTGGGTGTAATAGTCGTTATTATAGCCATGGTATGGCCCGTGGGAGATTAAAACGTGACGAGTAACATTCTCAGTTAGACCGATTCTGATGAGGTCTTCAGCTGTGAAAATATTCGGACTGAGATCTTCAGTCCTAACTCCCTTGTGCAGCGGGAATCGTTTTATATCGGTGGTCCAAATATGGCTATGAGCATCAATAAAACCGCTATCTAAGTGACTTTTCGTAATACAACCAGCTAGACCAGTCGCTGCTAGGAGGAGTGCGTTACGTCGATTCATTTCAAATCAAGCTCGTGCGTTCCGTTGCATTGATGGGAGTTCAATCCTTTTTAAGTGTTTTAAGATATTCAGTGGTGGCAATTTGGGCTGCTGTTACCTGATCGGGTTTCATGTGGCGCAATAAATCACGCTTAGATTTAAGTGCCTCCTTATGGCTTCCCGTAAGCGCAGCTATATTCATCCACATATATGCCTTAACAACATCCTGCTCAACGCCTTTTCCAGTGATGTAAAGTTGCCCAACTGTATATTGAGCTTGCGGTAAGCCTGACTTCGCGGCCTTTAGGAACCATTTGGAAGCGGTTTCCGGGCTAATTTCAACCCCTTTGCCCACGGCATATAGAACACCCATTTGGTATTGGGAGAACAAAAAATTTTGGTCAGCGGCTTTTTTATACCATTTAGCTGCTGCAATGTAATCTTCTGGCACGCCTCTTCCTTCAGAGTATAAGTTGCCCAACATATGTTGAGCTTCGGGCAGGTTTTGATCTGCGGCTTTCCGGTACCATTCCACTGCTAGGCTTATGTCGGGTTTTAATCCGGCTTCTCCTTCTTCATACATATAACCCAAATTATATTGGGCTTCCCTTAC
>CAJWKQ010000228.1 GCA_913041895.1 uncultured Verrucomicrobiales bacterium | reverse complement strand
GCGGTATGATGGGCGGTATGGGTGGTATGCAAGGCGGTATGATGGGCGGTATGGGTGGTATGCAAGGCGGTATGATGGGCGGTATGGGCGGTATGGGTGGTATGCAAGGTGGTATGCAAGGCGGTATGATGGGCGGTATGGGCATGCAAGGTGGTATGGGCATGCAAGGTGGTATGGGCATGCAAGGTGGCCGGCCGCAAATGATGATGCGTTATACCAGAGTAAACTTACGACCCGGATCGACTACAGCTGGCTCGAGCACTGCCGGAATGACCCATGTAAGAGTTGGAGCAAATGGCCCGATTAATCCTAGGCCCACCAAACCAAAACCAACTTCGAGGGAGTTGAGAAGATCTCTACGACTCCACAAGGCCATTTCTGGAAACTAGGGCCGACTAAAGTTTTTACTTTTTTTATCTCCAAACTCTTCGCTTCGTTATCTCAATACCGACGTAATCTTAATTGATGGTCACAACGTTGGGTCTGCTTATATTCCAGAGGAGGTAATTCAGTCAGAGTTGGACTCTCAGTTTCATTAAGAATTTGATTGGCTTTTTCTTGAAGAGTAGTCCAACGAGAACAATCTTTCAGCATTGGCGAATGATCAACGCGTCTCAACAAGCTACGCCACTCAATGAACACACGATCAATATCACCTTCCTCGGCAACCTCCTGAATCCATCTCTGTTTTAAAGCTGGATTACTATGAATATCACTCACCACGGCATTTGCTCCATAACCATATTCAGGAGGAGCCCCTCGGTCGAGATATCCGAGCAAGGAATGCATTCCATAGGTCTGCCGACATACCCAAGCTAATCGTCCTTCCCAACGGTCGTCCTCTCCATGAAATCGAAATCCACCACGCAAATTTGCCAAGTCATAAATTAGTTCCTCAACTGGATAATGCTCATCTTCAATTGCCGCAGCAATGGCAAGGCCATCGCCTCCGGTAAAGAAACTGACGATCAATCCTCGGCGCGTAGGAGCTCCATTAAGCCCAATTAATCCGAAACGTTTCCAGTGATGCACTACACCATTTGCACGCGGAAGCTTGCGGCAAACGGCAACCAGGTCACATTTCGTGCAGTCTACAGAAAGCACCTCGCGCATCGTAGGACGCCACAAAGCAACACCGTGTTGATCGATTACTGTCCTACGCGTTTGATTCTCCAAGCTAAACCAAGCCACTATTTTGCCACGTTCATTCCGATAATGCAGGATAGGTGTGCCTCTTTGTTCCATTTTCCTTTTTAACTGGGGCCCAAATTTCTGTTCCCACAGGGCCCGCGTCATTGCCTTGCCTCGCCAGCCAATAATACGACGAACCCAACGCTGAATAAGGAATTTTCCCTTTTCGTTACTTTCGGCCACCGTGGAGACCCGTCCGTAGATCGGTTCAGGCGCACCACGATCAATCACACTCAACACACCAGGCCCATGATTACCTAATGCTTCGGGCTGTGAGAGCAGCGGTTTTAAATTCAAAGGCGAGCCTTCCTCCGTGTGACCAATACTAACCCGAATATCCTTCATTGGAACATCTTCACGCCGAGGATTTCGTTCCCATTGGCCCTGGCTGTTGAGCACCTCCTTATCCTGCTTCCGTACATGCCTTGCTCGATCTGCATCGGCATGCAAACCGCAAGGAACATTAGGATGCTCGAGTGCCTTCTCCACGCCCAGAGTAATTGGGCGAGTAGTAAAAAGGCGAGATTGAACGCGGATTGCCTCAGCGAATGGCTCCCGACCATCCTGAATGGCCGCATGCATTATTCCCAATAAAGCCCCCCAGTCCACCAGACCGCTACGTGATAACTGACATGGAAACGCGTCGCGTAAACGGACATCATTTGCGCCCACCAAAACATAACCGACCTCATCAAGTCCACGGCGTCCTGCACGGCCAAACATCTGTAGGATCTCATCGCCTCCAATAGGATGTTCGACCCCTCCTCGCTTATAGGAATCTGCCGCCAAGGCACAACTGCGTAGAGAAAAATTAATCCCCGCAGCCAACCCCATGGTAGCGACAACCACGCGCAATTGCCCCGCCTTGGCCAGAGGTTCAATCACGCCAGCTCGGGTAGCGTAACTTAATCCGCTATGGTGATAAGCCACGCGGTTGTGCAACATGCGTGCTACGTGATCACCAACCAACTGTTTCTGCTTATCGGTCAAAATCAGAGGGTCTTGGTTAGGTAATTGCAGGGAGAGTTGCCTCGCTAATTTTTCGGCGTTGGATCGGCGTGGAGCAAAAAGCAAAACCGGTCCTAAATCTTCAGCTAAAGCCGTGGTAATAAATTTAGGCCAATATCCCCTAATGTCCCGAGGCAATCGGCTGCGATGCACATTGGGATAGGTTTCCTCCAGAGGGACTGGGCGCACATCATGATGCACTAGCACCGCATCACGACCTAGTCGACGCAACCATTTTACCACGTGATCAGGGTTCGCCACACTCCCGCTCAGGAGCAAAAGTTGAGTGTGAGAAGGAGCTAAGGCCAAAGCCAGCTCATAATTCAAGCCACGATCCAAATCCCCTATCATCTGGTACTCATCAATCACCAATAGGTCAGGTCCCTTGCCATGAATGAGCCGGCTCTTTTGCGTTTCCAAAGTAGCAGCAAGAATGGGCGCATCAAGATCCTCGGCCAAATCACCCGTAGCAATCCCTACCTTCCAACCACGGGCACGCCACTCAGCAAGCTTATCATTTGCCAAAGCTCGAGTGGGCACAGTGTAAACCGCTTTTCCCTTTGGTTTGCCCATGTTTGTCCACAGTTCAAAGATAAGAGTCTTACCAGCACCAGTCGGTGCATGCACCACTACATCCTGACCTTTTTTAAGAGCACCAACTGCCTGCTGCTGCCAAAGGTCAGGAACAGTTACTGAATCCAGTACGGTAAAGGGATCAGAATCTGTAGAGGAATGCGCCACAACCAGAAGTTAGCCAAAGACACACCCTCTTGCCCAAACTAAATTGTTTACGAAAGGATCAGAATCAACGAAGTAAAGACACTCTTTCTCTATAGTGAATTACTTGCTTTTTCGGTATGCCCCAAGATTCCAACTATATTTGACCGAGCAGCTGATATCAGCTCCGTCAAGCAATTAAGGTAAAATAGTAGCTCTCAAAGAGGTTTTCGACTAAACTAGCGATACCCCTCATGAAAAAATTTCTCAGCTTATTGGCCTTGTATTATATATCGGCAATCTTTCCGGTTCATAGTGCCGAAAAGCAGCTGCCTCTCAAAGGTGAAGTCTTTACTATCCAGAAACATACGGCGTTTCTGATTTTGCCCGAACCAACCAAAACAGGAGAACCAATCCCATGGGTTTGGTATGCACCAACCTTAACTGGATTACCTGCCAACTCGGAAAAATGGATGTTTAAGCAATTTCTCAAAGCGGGCATTGCTATTGCAGGAGTAGATGTGGGTGAATCTTATGGCAGCCCGAAAGGCAGAAGTATTTATAACGCCTTACACGAGCACTTAGTAAAGAACCACAGCTTATCGAAGCAGGCCTGTCTTTTGGCCCGTAGCCGGGGGGGGCTTATGCTGTATTGTTGGGCAGCTGAGAACCCTGGTAAGGTTCGATGTATTACCGGAATTTACCCGGTATGTAATATCGCCAGTTACCCAGGATTAAAACGTGCCTGTGGTGCTTATGGTTTAACCGCAAACCAACTTGATGTTCAACTGGCTGATCATAATCCGATTGACCGATTGGAGCTATTGGCCAAGGCCAACGTGCCGATCTTTCATATTCACGGGGATCAGGACCGGGTCGTACCCTTGGATAAGAATTCCGCTCTCATAAAGGAGCGCTACGATAAACTGGGTGGATCCATGACGCTGGAAGTAGTCAAGGGCCAGGGCCACAACATGTGGGTCGGTTGGTTTCAAAGCCAAAACCTGGTCGATTTCATCATTACTCAAGCGACGAAGTCGAAACTAAAAAAATGAAGGCACTACTCGCATTACTTGCGTTCGCCGCGGTTTCCATTCAGGCAGATTCAAAGGAACGTTGGCTCACAAAGAGTGGCTATGGGCTGATGTTTCATTATGAGGCCTTTAAGAATCATACTCCTCAATCCTACAATAAAACCATTAATTCATTCGACGTGAATGAGTTTATCCAATCAGTTGAGAGCACTAAAGCTGGCTACATTATTTTTGTCATCGGCCAACACTGGGGAAGGTATTGCGCGCCCAATAGGGCGTATGAAAAATTACTCGGCGTAAAGAATGGGGTTTGGACCTCTAAGCGAGACCTGATTAAAGAGATAGCAGAAGGCCTGACCAAGCGAGATATTAAGCTCATCATTTACATGACTGCGCGCGCACCTATGCGTCATTATGAGGTGATCAAGGCAATGGGTGATACACTGCCCAGTATTAATGGCAAACCGACCGGCCCCAAGGTTAACCCGATGTCTCACCCCCGGAAAGTAAAGGGCTTTAGGCGCAGCGAAAATCAGGCACCCAATCCTGTATTTCTGAAGAACTGGGGCGAGGTGTGCGGGGAATGGTCCCGGCGATATGGCAAGCTGGTCTCTGGCTGGTGGTTTGATGGTTACAAAATGGAAATGAAAGAGGCATACAAGCCTCTAAAAAAAGAGAAGCACAATATTGATACCTGGATTGATGCAGTGCTCTCAGGTAATCCGGATGCGGAACTGGCGTTCAATGCTGGAGCCCACCCTATCCTTTCTCTTTGCACCAAGGGTAAATTGTGCCCTCGCCAAACCTTTACCTCCGGTGAAAACCATGATTTCCGTGAACGCACCAAGAAAGGCTTTGGCAGGCCTCTGACACCGAAAAATTTCCCAGCTCCTGAAGGAGTCATCTGGCATCTACTTTTACCGGTGAGCAAAGGCTGGGGATCAGGGACTGAAATGAGATTCGAAGTAGAAACTCTAAAGGAGCGTATCGATGTAATTAATGCAGAGGGTGGGGTGGTGACACTGGATACACCTATTAGCCCAGAAGGGGAAATTCCTGAAAAGATACTGAAAGACCTTCAGCAACTGGGCAACGAGCTTCTTTCAAATAAATAGATGTGTTTTGGGAATCGAACCCAACGAACATCACACAATTATTTTCAGGGTTTTAAGCCCAG
>CAJWKQ010000227.1 GCA_913041895.1 uncultured Verrucomicrobiales bacterium | reverse complement strand
CGGTAGCGCACTGGGCGGCAACCAGTTTGCAGCAAATCTGGTTAGGAAGTATGGGATTGGCCGCCTTGGTTTACTTCATACCCAAAATCACCCAGCGCGAGCTTCACAGTCGTCAATGGGCAGGATTCGGCTTCTGGATGCTTTTAATTTTGGGGGGTTGGGTAAATTTGAATAGCGGATCACCCATCCCGGTTTGGTCAATCAAACTCAGTCAGTTAGCTTCGATGTTATACATATTTGTTCTTGTCGCAGTCTGTTGGAATCTTCTCCAGACAGCGAAAGGAGTGCCTCTGATTGGATCAAAGGATTTAACACTGAAATTTATGGGAGCATCATTTACCTCTTGGGCATTGGTGGCATTTTATACTTTCGGCAACTCTATTGTAGAATGGAATAACCTCCTTCAGTTTACTTATGCCGCCACAGCGATGCGCCATGTCTTTGCTTGGGGCTTTTTTGCCATGGCAATGTTTGGCGCAATTTATTATGTGGCACCCCGGTTGTTTGTCAATGAAGTCGATTGGGCCTGTTCCGGGACTTATAAGTGGGTGTTTTACTTAACAGGTTTTGGAGTAGTCGTTGTGGCATTGGCTGGAATGGGTTTTTCTTACGGGCACGGACATGCATTGCAAGATAGTGTGGATGCTGCTGTACTGGCCAAGAAGGCGCTCATGCCCATGAGAATCGCATTCTTGGGAGAACTTGCCTTCTTGGCAGGAAGTTTGATTTTTTTGTGTAGTATAGCGTGTTTGTTGTTTCGTAATTGCTGTGGTGAGTGTAGTCCGATGTCTTTGATTCGCCAATGTCGTGCAACTGAATCCGGGGGAGGTGCTGAGTGAATAAATCACCTTGGATTTTTCTAGGAGTGCTTTTTGCCCTTAGTCTCTCTTGGTGGGGTATGGTTTATGGCCCGGCTTCTCAGGCCAATAATTTATCTCCTGAATTGGGTGCGGGCGATCCCTTGAGGCCACGTGTTGGGTTGGCTAAACAAGGCGAGCAGGTCTATCGAGAGAACGGTTGTTATTATTGCCATACACGTGCTGCCACTGGCGGGACCTTTGGCTATGAAATCCAAATTACTCAGCTGGGCGATGATCGGCAACTCAATGCAGAGGCAGTTGACCAGCACGGCAAATATTCAGAAAAATCTGTTTTCCAGAAAGCCTACTCTTATAAGGCAGTGGCCAAGGCCGCCGATGCTTTAAAGGCGGAGCAGGACAAGAAACCTGAAGAGTGGGACGAAGAAAAAATTCAAGATGCTAATGCAACTCTGATTTCTACAATTGGTTTATCAAATGATATTTTTCGGGGAGAAGCTGAGGATGTCAACCTGGTTGCCTATGGAGTATCTGGAGTGAATTTTGAAAAGGATTTGCTTGCTCAGTTGGGCTTGCCGGCAGAAATGAATACTAATCAGGTTCGATTAATTAAAGAAGCGAGTTTTCCCGTTACTGATGGCAGTCAGAGCTGGGAGGATATTGAGGGAACAATTCAAAAATTAAAGGACAAGGCGGGTGCTCAATATAAACTGCAGCCGGTGGCAAAGAAATGGCCTGATGTGCAAAAGGGTGCTCGGCGTCAAAGTGTTTCACGAGATTTTCTTTTCGATGAGCATGTCATGGTAGGAGTGATGCGTTTAGGGCCGGATTTATCCAGCCAAGGCTCTTTTATTGCCCCATTGGATAAGAACGGATTTCCGGTGAACACTCTGGAGGCTGATAACAAGTTCTATAAACACCTTTATGATCCACAGTGGGATGGGCAAAGCTCCCATATGCCACCATTCCGCTATTTGTTTAAGGAAAGGATATTGGGCAAGAATGAACAGGTGGTTTCTGGAGAGATCGAAATTGAAAAGAAAGATTCATACAGAGTGGCGATTACTCCAACAGCGAAAGCAAGGGCATTATTGGAATACATGAAAAGTCTGCGAAATGATAAGGAGCTGCCAGAGGCTCCGTTGGTTATTGAAAGAAAACAAGCATCGGCAGAGTGATAAAATAGGCGTATTACTTGAAGATATGAGTGACGAACCCAAATTGAGCATGAATGAGCATGATGAGCCGGTTTCAGGGAATGCCCAAATGCCGGTGGGTGTTGCGGTGGTTCTTACCCTACTAGGGTACATTGGGTGTACTAAAGTAGATGAGCTAAATGCTAATTTTGCAGGAAATGTTCATGCGCCTTTTGGCAGCCCCGTCGAAGTGGCCTCTTTGGCGCCATCTGAAGAGCAGCTAATTATCATGCGAGGTAAAGCGCTTTACGCAAAAAATTGTATGGCTTGCCATCAATCTGATGGAGGAGGTTCAGGAAATGTAAATCCTCCGCTGGCAAATTCGCCTTATGTATTGGAAAATCCTGAAAGGCTCAGCGCTATACTGATAAAAGGTCTAGGAGGTCCAATTGAGGTTCTTGGCACTACATATAATGGGGCCATGCCTGCATGGGAGAACACATTAAGTGAGGTGCAAATTGCAGAAGTTCTTACTTTTATTCGCCAAGAGTGGGGGAATAGTGCCAGCCGAATAACAGCCGAAGAAGTTTCAAAAGTTAGTGCAAAGATTCAAGAACAGGGCCAATCACAGCCCTGGACTGAGCCTGAGCTCAGCGAGGCTTTTCCATCAGAGTAGGCTCGGTTTTATCGGCTGGCTTGCCTGATTTCATAATTCGTACTATTTGATAGTACATGGATGCCCGTGATGCATTAATTGCGCTAAATCTTGTGCCTGAGATTGGCCCAGTTCGGTTGTCCAAACTTCTGGATTACTTTGGAGAGCCACAAAAAATACTGGGTGCATCTGAAAGCGCACTAATGTCTGTAGACGGAGTAGGAGCCAAAGTATCTGCTAAAATACACCGATGGGATAAAGTTGTTAATTTGGATGAGGAATTGCGTCGCATCGATGAGTTTTCCTGCACAATTCTCATTATAAGTGACGAGAATTATCCTTCCTTGCTCAGGCAAATATATGATCCCCCATATGTTTTATATGTGAAAGGGCAAATTAAGGCCACAGACGATTTTTCCATTGCCATGGTTGGCACAAGGCAATCTACCTTGTACGGCCGTCAGGTCGCGAAAAAGCTGGCCGGACAATTGGCAGCTTCTGGGGTAGCGATTATCAGTGGCGGTGCACGTGGAATAGATAGTGCTTCCCATGAGGGAGCTCTGAATGCAGGAGGTAGGACGATCGCCGTTCTCGGAACCGGGATGGACATTATATATCCATCGGAAAATGTTTCCCTTTTTCAGAGAATATCTGAACAAGGGGCAGTGATTACGCAATTTCCTTTTGGTCGTAAGGGAAGTAAGTATACGTTCCCGATTCGAAATCGGATTGTAGCGGGGATGACACAAGGGACGGTGGTAGTGGAGGCAAATCGCTCCAGCGGCGCATTAATTACCGCTAATTTGGCGGGTGAGTACGGTCGCAATGTTTATGCGGTGCCAGGCCGAATAGACTCACCGCGTAGTGCCGGATGCCATGATCTCATTAGAGACGGTGCTCAGTTGTGTGAATCAGCTGAGGATGTTCTCAGTGAGTTTACACATCTCAAGGCGGTGAACCCCGAGTTGGTCAAAATTTCAATGCCGACTTTGTCGCCAGTTGAACAATCTGTTTATGAGGTGCTTTCTCTTGAAGAGATGCAGCAGGATGAAATCATTCGCCTTAGTCGGTTATCTTCCCCGCAAGTTTCAGTGGCATTGCTGCAACTGGAGATGAAAAAACTGATTACCCAACATCCAGGCCGACTCTTTAGGCGATTCTGTTGAGTTTTGTGTTGGCAGTATCGACCGGTTTGTAACAATAGACCCGTGAAGATCAAACTCTGCATTGGGGTTGTATTTGTAGGCATCTGGTTCGATCTATCCGCAGTTGACTCTTTTTTTGATCTTTCTCGGACTTACGAGAAGAGTATTTATCCATTACTGAAGCAATATTGCTTACAGTGTCATTCTACTGAAAAACAAAAAGGAGAGCTGGATCTTCAAAGATTTGGAAAGTTGGATGATATTCGGAAGGCACCGAAGGTTTGGATGAAGGTGGTGGAGATGATCGAGGATGGCGAGATGCCGCCGAAAAAGGAGTCACAATTTTCGGTAACAGAACGGAAAGTTTTTCTGGCGTGGATTGGCGATTACCTCGATGCGGAGGCACTGGCGAGTGCGGGGGATCCGGGTCGGGTGGTGTTGCGACGGTTGAGCAATGCGGAGTACACATACACAATTCGTGATCTCACTGGTGTGAAGCTGTCTCCGGCGGCGGAGTTTCCGGTGGACGGTGCGGCGGGCGAGGGCTTCATGAATGTCGGCGATGCGATGGCGATGTCGCCGGCACTGGTGCAAAAATATCTTGATGCAGCCAAAGAGGTTGCCTCGCATGCAGTGCTGACACCCGATGGGATTCGCTTTTCGCTGGGCACCTCGCGCCGCGATTGGGCGGATGAGCTGTTGTACAAGATTCGCACCATCTACGACCGCCACACATCCGGCACAGGCGCAACGGACAAGGTTTATGCGTGGGATCCCGGCGCACTCGATCGTGCCATGAACACTTCCGGTCGCGTGGATCTCAAGCCGTATATTGCTGCGCTGATGATGCATCGCGATCGATTGCGGAAAGACCCGGCTAGTGCTGCGACGGTTGTGCGGGAGGCGAAGCTAAATCCAAAATATTTTCAAAAACTCACCGGGCTGTTGGTGGCGGATAAGCCCTCGCTGCTGTTGCGGTGGGTGTGGGATGATCTGCGCACGGCGGATCCTGCGGAAGCCCCGCGCATTGCGGCGGACATCGCCCAATGGCAGGGCCGGCTGTGGAGTTTTGGGCCGGTTGGACAAATCGGGCGCGAGGGGCGGCCGGATGCGTGGATGAATGCGATCAATCCGCAGAGCACGCAGCAGGAGTTGCGGTTGAACATTCCGGCGGAAGCCAAGGGCGAGGTCAGCGTTTTCCTCGTGGCGGGCGACGGTGGTGATGGCGCGGCGGGCGACGCGGTACGCTGGGTGCGACCGCGGGTGGTGTTGAAGGGGCAGCCGCCAATTCCATTGGCGGCGGTGCATGGCCTGGCGCAGCGAATGACGTTGTTGCAGTTGAACGAGCTGGCGCGCACCGAAAAGTATCTCGCAGTGATTGCCTCGGCGGAATGGACGGGCAAATCGATTGAGGAAACCGCGCGCGGGCAGGGGCTGGATG
>CAJWKQ010000226.1 GCA_913041895.1 uncultured Verrucomicrobiales bacterium | reverse complement strand
GGAAGCTCAACGACAAGGCACCGCATTACAAGCCCGAGGACGTGGAGGTGCCGCCCTATCTTTATGATGGTCCCGTCACGCGAAAGGATTTGGCTGAGTACATGCACGAAGTGAGCCGCACCGATTATTACGTGGGTCAACTACGTAAGGAATTGAAGGAGCAGGGGATTGAAAAAGATACTTATATCATTTACATGACCGACAACGGCCGGCCGTTCCCGCGCTGTAAAACTCGTCTTTATGATAGCGGCATCCGCACTCCCTTTCTCATTGCGCGGCCCGGCACCATTAAGCCTGCGGTGACTGATTCACTCATTAGTTCCATTGATATCAGTGCCACTATTCTGGAACTGGCCGGTGCCAAAAAAGATAAGCGCATTCAAGGGGTGAGCTTTACCTCTGTCTTGAGAGAACCTCAGAGCAAGACCCGTGATTTTGTTTTTGCCGAGCACAACTGGCACGTTTATCAGGCACACGAACGTATGGTCCGTTTCGGGAACTTTCTCTATATCCGGAACAATTTCCCCAACCAGCCCAATCTTTCTTACGAATCGGATGATCGCACCCCTGCGGGAGCCGAGCTTTGGGGGGCTCATGCCGCCGGCAAAACCAACCCCAAGCAGTATCAGATATTCGCCAACCCCTGCCCTCCTGAGGAACTCTTCCAAGTAAAGGAAGACCCGCACCAATTAACCAACTTGGCAGACGACCCCAAGCATGCCAAGACCTTGCAGCGGGCACAAGCTCTACTCACCAAATGGGCCAAGCAGACGGGGGATTCCGTTCCTGTCAATCCGACTCCCAACCGGCACGATCCGCCCCGCATCGAGGACGGGAAGATTCTGCCTCCCGGAAAGGCAAAAACAAGAAACCCTCACGCCGAGATGCCGGGAGCTTCCAAGAATGCGACTAAGATCAATCACCCTGGTCCTATCACCGATTAGATAGCCCTTTTGCCTCTGTCGCACTTAAGGCGCGGTTAAAGATGGCTGCTTCATCTAGTCGACCTTCCCAACTGGATTCTTTGTTATTGCGTCCCCCAAGAAAGAGAGTTTCTACATTACTCACTGCATTTGCTTCGCCGGATATCTCCAGTTTGCCATCCAGATACACCTGCACTTTTTCCTTATCCCGCACCAACAGGGCATGGTGCCATTTCCACCGCTCTGCATTGGTTTTACCGGTAAGCGTTTCTTTTCCGTTACTGAAGATTAACTGACTTTTGGCGTTCAGTCCTAGTCCGTCTCCGGTTGCTTGGGTACTGTAATTCTGCCCCCGACCAAACATCCAGCCCAAGACCCGTCGCGAATCAATCGGCATCCCGTTCCAGAACCAGATCGAGACACTGTAACTTTCGCCAAGATCGGGTACACGCGTTTGCATGCGCCCACCACAGAAATGGGCTGCGCGGTTGATTTGGCCCGGGGTGAACGCCTTGGAATAGGGGCCGGCCAGATAAAAAACTACCCCATCTTCATAAGTGCCATCGGCCCTGTTCAATTCGTCAATAGCGCGTGGACCGATAAATTCATCCATGCGCCACCATGCGACCGGTTTAGTTTTGATAATCGATTGGGCGGCTGATCCCCGGGATACTTTAATTTTTTTGCGGGGTTTACCGGCTACCTTTTCAAGTAGCTGAATGCAGGTTTCTACAATTCTGGGTTCAGCTGAAGTTTCCAGTCCGGCAGTGCGGGCTGCCCACGTGTTGTACCCACCCAGGACATGTTGCTCAGGGGGGGGGATGTAACCTTCGGCTCCATTGGTTAAATCAAAGGTGATAGTGGTCTTCAAGGGGCTGTAGGCTTTTTGTTTGAGGCCGCTCAACGCATAAACTTCATTAGGGATGCCAGTAATGCCGATATCGCCAATGCGGATGGCTTGCAGGATGAGTTCGGCTTCAGGGCGTTCGTGAAGAAAAATTTGTTCGCGGGCATAAATTTCCGGCTGCGTTTTAGGTAGTCCTTCTGTTTTACTGACAATTCCTTTGGCCCACTCAAGTAGTTGTTGGTCGGGCGCTCGAAATTTTAAGGGCAGCTTGGATTCGGCCATCGAGAGCGTGACGTCGTGGGCGTATTTGATTGTTTTGTATGCCGCTAAAGTCTTTTCAACGAGAGCGTCAGTATATTCCTGAATACTGGGATTAATGAGCGGACGTTTGGTGTAATCGCGCCGCCAGATATCTCCGCTGCAGCCATGACCTAGTGCGCTGACAAAGGGCGGATGTAGCTCCTCATTGTTGTTTGGCGGCATGATGGCAGCTTCTATGTGTTTATTATATAGGCCAAAGTAATCGGCATGGATTCCCTTTATTCCACCACTGAAATAGTGCATGGAAAAATTGGCAAGGAGAGCTATGGGACGGCCTTTTAAGGATTGAAAACTCACCAGCGAAAAATCCGGATCCTCCGGGCCTGATTCACCTGTTACATCATCCCAGTTGTTTCCAGCATGCATGGTGGCTCGCACAGTCGGGTTGTCAAAAGGATCGTTTGAAATTCGATCGGGCCGTTTGATCCATCGACGAACAGCAGTAAACTCATTGGCATCAAAAACTGCTGCCCCCACTTGCGCGGGTTCCATGTTTTTCTTTGCGCCATCAATGGCCTCAATAATCTTTCGCTTGAGTAGTAACGGATAACGCGGGTCTACATCTGTGCCGAGGCATCCCATGCTTGCAGGGGCGGTATGGGTGTGAGTGGCATTAATAAACATTTTGTCGGGCCGAATACCGCTCTTTTTACTGGCGGCTAACTTGGCGTCATCAAGGAAAGCGCGGGACATCATGCAGCTATCGACCACCACAATGGCCAACTGAGTATTGCCATCATCCAATGTTATGGCTCGAACCGTAATGGGGGAGCCGACTTCATTCAGCTCTCGTTGGCGCATTCCTCCATTGACGTGCACCGGCAATTGCTTGGGCGTGGCATCCACTGCCAGAGCTCCTGCCCGCAGGGCGGCCTGGGTCGGGAAAAGAGAAACCAAAAGACCAACGACAAGGAGGGGGTATAGCGCTTTCATGGTGTACGAGAAATCCAACCTCGCCGGGCGCGTTTGCGCAACTGCAAAGCGGGTTTGCCAAGGTGTAAGGTCCAAGGCAGAATTGACTCATGCCAATTGGAATTCTGAGCCGATTTCTTTTTTCACTGTATTTTCTTTTGATGTTTGAGGGGGATGCAGCTGACCAGAAGCCTCAGGATCCGGTTAAGGATACGGATCTGCGTAGTATAGAGGATTTATTGCGGGGATATAATCAAGGGGAGCTGGACGCAGCCAGAAAGAATATTCCCAAACGACCCGAACCGCCTCTGGCACCCACCCAGCCGCGGGAAGTTCTGGTGAAGGGGCAGGTGTATGAGGATAAAAACGGCAATGGCAAACGTGATGCGGATGAAGCGGGTTTACCATATATCATGGTAAGTGATGGAGACCGGGTGACCCGTACGGCCAAGGATGGGAGCTATGAGTTTAATATTCAGGTTCTCGATGAACCTCACCACCGTTTTGTGAGTGCGACTCGCCCAACCGGGTTCAAACCGACCAGTAATTTCTTTGGGCGCATCCGATTTGATGAAAAGCAAACCCGTTATGAGTTCGATTTTGGGTTTGTTAAAGATGTGAAATCTGCCAAGCGCGAATTTTGGTTTATGGCTGCCAGCGACAGCCAGTTCACTGTTATGGAGCAGATGATTCCGACGGCTAAGGATTACGCACAACTCACCGCGGCACCCGGCGGGCCTGCTTTTCTCACGACAGCCGGGGATCTTACCATGAATGGTACCCATTTTGAATGGGACATGTATGACCACATTCGCCGGTCCTCAAGGATTCCTGTTTACGAGGGGTTTGGCGGGCACGATGGCAATATTTTGGATCCACGTTGTACCGTGAACTTTGAACAGCGCATTGGGCCACCGTATTATTCCTGGAACTATGGGGGGGTGCATTTTATCCAGTTCATCACCGAGACCGGGTATCTGCGAAACGCTGCGCAGACACGCCAGAAGAACTGGCTCAAGGCCGATCTGGAGGCTCTGCCTAAGGGCATGCCGGTAATTGCCATTTCCCATTATCCTCTTGATGCGGCGTGGTTCAACCGGCGCAAGGCCGAGGGTATTAATATGATTGGCCAGATCGGGGCACACTGGCATGTGGTACAGGCGGGCAGTCGTCACGGGGTTCCGGTACTTAACAGTGCACCTGCCCGTGGACGTGACTGGGGTGCCTACTCACGAACCTACCGCTGGGTTTACGTTTCGCCCAAGGGGATAATCTCCAAGCTGCGCGTGGCCGGCCAGTACAAACGGTTACGGGTGATGGCACCGGGGCCGGTCGCAACCATGGGTTCCCAACCTCTGGTTGTTCTGGCATACGATACTGCTCTGCTGGTCGATTCAGTCACCTGCAAGTGGACCTCACCGGCAGGTAAAGTTACGACCACAAAACTTCAGTCGCAGGGAGACTGGTCATGGCATGGAGAGTTTGCGCCGGATCAGGAGGGGACTTGGCGTTGTGAGTTACAGGCAAGGGATGTTGCTGGGAAATTATGGCAAAGAGAGCAGGTTGTTACCGTAAAGAGTCACAAGAGGCCGGTGGCTGCTCCGGATAAGAATTTCTCTTGGATTTTGGCGGGCAACCAAACGCCGCGCCGAATAACTAAAGGACCGGCTGTTCCGCTTTACCCCTTATGGGTTAAGTACACCGGCAGCACGCATGTGCTTTTTAATTCGCCGGCTGTAGCTAAGGGTCGGGTTTATGTGTCCATTGGTAATCCCAACGCAGGTTCTCCGGGTGCAGGTGTTTTATGTTTGGATGTATCGACAGGAAAACAAATTTGGAGATCATCTTCACCCATGGGCGATATCCGTGGTCCAGTGAGTGTTCATGATGGCATTGTTTATGCCATTACTGGTGAGGGTTGGGTGGTGGCTTATGCCGCGGATAACGGAAAGTTGCTTTGGAGTAAGCCCTTGGCTGCCTCCTATGAGGAAGGGCGGCCACTGGCCATAAATAATACGCCTCCAGTTCCTACTCCCCATGGCTTGATAGTGAGTGACTGGCGCAATCCACAATTTCTTTTGGATTACAAAACCGGAAAGCAGAAGGCAGTTTACATTGGAGACATTGGTCACTACGGCTCCTTTGCCACTGTCTTTGATGATGTCCTTTACAGTGTGCGCCGTGGAGGTGGTGTAGCTTTCAATGTGCCTAG
>CAJWKQ010000225.1 GCA_913041895.1 uncultured Verrucomicrobiales bacterium | reverse complement strand
GTTTGTTTTTTTTGCTGTTGATGACGGCCCTGTGTTATGGAGTGCAGGTTCTGTTCGATCGAGATCGGCAAGCGCAAAGTGAGGCCAGAGAATATTCTTTGAGGCGTGAGCAATTGAGGTCAACCGGAAGGTTAGCTGCAGAAATTGCACACCGACTCAAAAATCCGTTGGCGATAATTAACAATGCGGCTTTTTCGATGGGTAGACATATGGATGAGACAAATTCCGCAGCCGCCAAACAGTTAAATATGATACGTGATGAAGTTGATCGCTCCGATCTGATCCTAACGGAATTGATGGGTTATGCTCGTTTATCTGAAGGACGAATTGAACGAATTAACGTGAAGGAAGAACTTCTAGGTGCAATTTCAGAGGTATTCCCTCCAAATCATACTTTTCCAATTCAAATTCAACAAAATATATCTGATATATTACCTCCTTTGATGATGCAGCGAGCTCATTTGCGTGAAATTATGGCCAATTTACTAGTTAATGCCAGAGATGCCTCTAGAGAAGGCGGTTCGGTGAAAATATTCTGTAATTCGTCACCTAATTATGAAATCGAACTAAGAGTAAAGGATTCCGGAGAAGGAATTCCCGCAGCCCAAAAGGAACAAATTTTTGAGGCATACTTTACGACCAAAAAAAAGGGTACGGGACTCGGTTTGGCTATTGTTAAGCAGAATACAGAACTTTATGGGGGAGAGATCATTGTAGAATCTGAGCTTGGCGAAGGGACAGAATTCATTTTAACTTTCCCGACCCGAGTCTTGTCGCGCGATAATTAATTATGAAATCTACTCTTCCCCCTATCTTAGTAGTTGATGATGAGCCTAATATGCGGGAAACAGTTAGTCAGCTTTTGATGGATGAGGGGTACTTGGCCGATGCGGCCGAATCTGCGGAGCAGGCCTTGGAAATGCTCAGCGCTCCAGAAGGAAAGTATTTCATGATGATTACTGATGGTAGACTAGGGGGTATGAGTGGTTATGAACTACTAAAACGAATTCAGGGAGAGCACTCAAACATACAGGTTATTCTTATTACTGCATTTGCTACCCCTAAGTTGGCTGTGGAAGCGATTCAAAATGGTGCGGTAGATTACCTTTCAAAACCTTTTGCTCCCGAGGAACTTCTGCATGCAGTCGATCGCTGTCGCAAGCAATTCGATTTGGAGCAGGAAAACAAAACTCTAAGAGCAAATACTTCCAGTGGCCCTGTTTATCAACTAGATCAGATAGTTGGAGAATCACCAAAAATGGATGATTTGCGGCAATTTATAGAAACTGTGGCTCCGACTGATTCAACCGTACTGATTCTCGGTGAAAGCGGGACCGGAAAAGAACTTGTAGCAGGAGCTATCCATTACTTAAGTTCAAGAAAGCAACAGAATTACATTCGCCTTAATTGTGCTGCTATTCCGGAAAACTTGCTTGAAAGTGAATTGTTCGGTCATGAGAAAGGCGCATTTACAGGAGCACTTCGTACCAAAGCTGGCAGAGTAGAAGAAGCAGATGGGGGAACTATTTTTTTGGATGAAATCGGAGATATGAGCCGTCCGCTTCAGGCTAAGTTATTACGCTTTCTTGAGGATGGCTCCTTCACACGTGTTGGAGGCAATGAAGAAAAAAGAGTGAATGTTCGTATTATTGCTGCGACCAATCGGGATATAGTCGAAGCAATTAAAGATAATGAATTTCGTGAAGATCTTTATCATAGGCTAAATGTCATGCAGTTTCGTCCACCGCCATTGCGAGATCGAGGAGGCGATGTGATTATGCTGGCTGAATATTTTCTATCACAGAACTGCAAAAACTTGGGGCGGGCAGTGTTGCACCTTTCCCCGGATGCGCAATCGAAGCTGCTTGCGCATCAATGGCCAGGCAATGTTAGAGAGCTTCGTAATGTCATGGAGCGTGCGTCAATCATTGAGCAAACAGATGAGGTGCAGCCTGAGAGTCTTCCGGATTTTGAACTGGAAGCACGATTGCGTGCATCTAAAGACGATAGCATATCAGAAGTAGGCGGAGAAATTAATTTTGAATTGGGTTTTTCCGAGTCTGTTGCAGAATTTGAGCGCAAAATGATTCAAACAGCGCTCGATCAAAATCAATTCAATATCAATCGAAGCGCTGAGCAGCTTAAGATGACACGTCACTCTTTACGATATCGTATGCAGCAATTGGGCCTACCTAGCAGCACTAAAGGTGGGGGTGACAAGATCAATGAGTGAGGCTCTCGAATCGGAATCTAGTGGGCAAATAACTCAACGGAGTGGCTCTAACTTGGCCCTCACTTTCATTGTTTTGGATAAACCCCGTCGTGAAGCAATGACGACGCTTTATGCTTTTTGTCGTGAAGTGGACGATGTGGCTGATGAAGATACCAGTCCCCTTGAAAGTCGCCGTGTAGCACTTCAAGAATGGCGTGAGGATGTGCAAAGGGCTTGCTCAGGGCAGGCACCTAGAAAGCCCCTAGTGTGTGAGCTTCAGCTTGTTATTGAGAAATATGGGCTTCAATTTGAATATTTTGATGAACTAATCAAAGGTCTTGAATCTGATTTGGAGCAAGATCGTATCGACTCATGGGAAGATCTCGACCTCTATTGTTACCGCGTTGCCTCAGCAGTTGGTCTTCTTAGTGTTGAAATTTTTGGATATCAAAATGCGGCTAGTCAGAATTACATGGCCGAATTGGGCAAATCACTTCAATACACTAACATACTTCGAGATATCGGGAACGATGCTGAGCGAGGACGAATCTACTTGCCTCGTGAAGCAATGGACAAATTTGGGGTAGACCCTAAGTCCATTCTTTCAGGCAAATACTCAACTGCGTTTCATAATCTAGCCGCAGAGATGTCGGTGCGTGCTCGCCGCCACTACCAGAAAACAGCTGAGTTACTGCCTGATGTTGACCGCCGTTCGATGATTGCTGGAGAATGCATGGCGGCAGTATACTGGCGGATTTTGAGATCCATGGAAAAAAATCGATTTCGGCAGGTCCTTGATACAGAACCCATTAAACTTAGTAAGATAGCCAAATTAAGCGTTCTGATGGGTGTTTGGGTGCGGGTTTGGCTTGGAATGAGCTCTCCGAATTATGCCCGCGATTGATTTGCTGATTCGTTCGTATTAGTTTCCGAGGCAGTGAAAGTTTCCTTCACAAAGATGAACGGTGCGGGCAATGACTTCATTCTCATTGATAATCGCGAAGATGAGATATCCCTAAGCCGTAATCAGATATCAAAACTTTGTCATCGCCAACAAGGTATTGGAGCCGATGGGCTCATCTACCTTTGTGAGCCAAAAGGGTCTGGTGATTGGGCATGGCAGTTTTACAACGCTGATGGAAGTGATGCCGAAATGTGCGGAAATGGAGCACGCTGTTTTGCAAGATATGTGAAAGATCAATTTGGATCATCGGAAACTATGAGCTTCGAGACTGTTTGTGGGATTATACAGGCAAGAGTTATGGACGATTCGGTTACTGTAAGCTTAACCGACCCTTCTGGTTTAGATCTTGACGAAACTATTGCGACAAATGATGGAGGTAAGACGGTTCATTCAATTAATACCGGAGTGCCTCACGCAGTACTGTTTGTCGATGATCCAGACAAGGCAATGGTGGAGAAACTTGGATATGAAATTCGATATCATGATCATTTTTCGCCGGCTGGCATAAATGTGAATTTTGTCCATATTTTAGAGGCGGGTCATATTCGTGTGCGTACTTACGAAAGGGGTGTTGGCGAAACTCTTGCCTGTGGAACCGGTGTTACGGCAAGTGCTATCATTTCGGCAGTTATCAATAATTGGCCTTCCCCTGTGAAGGTCGATGTATTAGGCGGTGACAGGCTGAAGGTCAGCTTTGCTCGTACTGACAATGATTTTACCGCAGTAGAACTTACAGGGCCTGCGGAGATGGTTTACCAAGGTGAAATTGAAATTTGAATCGTCTTGGATGGCTGTGAGTAAACTGATAACATTAGCACCCTTATGTTCACCGGACTTTATACCGCGCTCGTGACGCCTTTCAAAAAGGGTAGGCTTGATGAGCGTTCTTTAAAGAATCTGATTGATATTCAATTAAAGGCTGGAGTCGATGGTATTCTTCCCGTTGGAACTACTGGAGAATCCCCTACGGTCGATTTTGAGGAGCATGTCCGGATAATCGAACTGGCGGTGTATTATGCCAAGGGCCAGTGCAAGGTTGTTGCTGGCAGCGGGGCTAACTCGACTGAAGAGGCGGTCTATTTAACCAAGTCAGCGGAGTACGCTGGGGCCGACGGTTCGCTTCAGGTGAGCCCTTACTACAATAAGCCCTCACAGGAGGGGCTTTATGCGCATTTTAGCGAGATCGCCAAATCCACTAATCTTCCGATTATTCTCTATAGCATACCCGGCCGTTGCAACGTGGAGATAGGAATTAATACAGTTAGCCGTCTAGCAGCCGATTGTCCCAATATCAGATGTATTAAAGAGGCTGGTGGTGACGCAGACCGCGTAAGCCAGTTGCGTGCGGTGTTGCCCAAATCATTTACCATTCTTAGTGGTGACGATGCTTTAACGCTTCCCTTTATGTCTGTTGGAGCTCAGGGCGTTATTAGTGTGGCCAGCAATCTTTTGCCCAAGCAGTTAACCAAAATGGTTCATAGTTACCTAAAAGGTGACCATAAGGCGGCTCTCAAGCTGCATGAAAAATATTATCCGCTTTTTAAGGATTTATTCCTTGAAACCAATCCGGTGCCGGTCAAGGCGGCCCTGGCCATGAAAGGGTTGGTGAAAGAGGAATACCGGTTGCCTTTGGTGAAAATGCATCCGGACAATCGCCGTCGCCTTCGTGGAACTCTCAAGTCTGCAGGGGTTATTAAATAGAGTCATGGCTAAGGTTATCATTCACGGATCCAAGGGTCGCATGGGGCAAATGCTTATCGCATGTGGTCAAAAGATGGACGGTATCGAAATTACAGCCGGGGTGGATGAAGGGGATGATCTGAGTGCTATCGTTGATGGTTGCAATGCGGTTATTGATTTCAGTTTGCATAGTGCAACATCCTCTTGTGCTGATCTGTGTGCCAAGCATAGAAAGGCTCTGGTTATTGGCACTACTGGTCACACTGACGGCGAAAAGAATGCCGTTCTGGAACACAAGGAGACCATCCCCATTGTCTGGGCCAGTAATTACTCCACCGGTGTCAATACGCTTTTCTGGCTGA
>CAJWKQ010000224.1 GCA_913041895.1 uncultured Verrucomicrobiales bacterium | reverse complement strand
TCCGCAATGGAATGAACCTGACCGGAGTAGAGGCCCACATGCAAAGCGTTGTCTACGGCGTTGTAATTCTAATCGCAGTGATGGTCGATCAGCTCAAAAACCGAGCCCAAAAGAGCAACTAAGCCAATTCCCCGTGCATTACGGTAATGGCTTGGCCAAATAACTTAACCCGATCACCTATATATTTCACTTTTACCACTCCCCCTCGGAGTGAAGCCTGAAAACCAATCATTTCTGTTTTGCCCAACTTCTCTGACCAGTAGGGCGCTAACGCACAATGGGCTGAGCCAGTTACAGGGTCTTCTCGAACACCGGTAGCCGGTGCAAAAAAACGCGATAAAAAATCATATTCCCGAATATCGGACCGGACGGTGACAATAAATCCGCGAACGGGAAGCCTGCTCAGTCCCACATAATCCGGATTCAGCTCACTTAGTTCCCCGACATCGTTCAACTCAATCAATAAGTCAAAGCGGCTTTGACCAACATACTTTGGAACAATCCCAATGAGGTCGGATAATCCCAGTGGCGGTTCTACAGGGACTACAGGTGTCGAAGGAAAATCCAGTTCAATCCAACCATTGCGCAGTTTTGCCGTTAGTAATCCACTGCGAGTGTGAAAACGCGCAGTGTCACTTCGCTCCAAGCACCCACTATTCCAGAGTACATGCGCACTAGCCAGCGTAGCATGCCCACATAGATCCACTTCGGTAGTGGGAGTAAACCAACGAAGTCCAAAGCCATTTCTTTGCGGCAAAAGAAAGGCCGTCTCTGAGAGATTCATCTCAGCAGCAACTGACTGCATCCATTCCACCTCTGCCTCCTCTTCGAGTAAACAGACTGCCGCAGGATTTCCAGTAAAAGCTTTAGCTGCAAACGCGTCGACCTGAAAAAATGAAATACCCAATTATACTTCTTGGGCTATTCTGGTTTTGGGAATGGGTCAGATTCAGGCTTTTCATCGACTTTAGTTTTCCGATTGGCACGTAGCGCGTCAATCTCTTTAGCAACCGTATCAACCTCAGTCTTTGTGGTCTGAATCCCAAAAGTAATTGAAAAACTTCGCGATTGATCAGGATCCAATTTACTTACTCTTCCCTTGGCGCGTTCCCATTTCCGGTTGTGTGGGAAACTCGTACCGGGTTCGAGACCGGTGACGTATCCGTCGGTTTTTGCAACGGTGTTTTTCCATTGAGTAAGATACGGCAACTCCTTTAGTGACCAATTCATGGATACTCCACGATCACCTTTGGCATTTTGTAATTGGATGGTTGTTCGGCCGGATTTATCTGCATAAGGAAAGATTTGATAAACCTCCTCCACAAACCCTGATTTGGGTGCGGCATATGTGTCCCACTGGCTTACTGCCTTGGCCGCATGATCGTTAAACGGCGCCACACGCTCAGCAGCCGCCACCAACTTGGCCCCTTTTTGTAGTAAAGGAGAACCGTAGTTGGCGTGGTAGATAAGCATAAACTCCTGCGGCTCGGAACCGCGGTTAGTCAGGGTATCACTAATGGTAAAGCTATTAGAACCGGGCTTGGTGCTGATCTCTGTCCAAAGCTCCAGTTTTGGCCCAAAGAATACTCGCTCATCGACACGACCACGAACACGAATGGTATGTGGAGCTTTTTCATCAACCGTTACTATGACTTCACTGGCGGGGATATTGGATATCTTACCGTGCAGTGTAAGATCCATCTCCCCCTTGGCGCCGGTGTTGGTAATAAATTCGTCCTTACCCGGATGACCTGCATATTCAAGCCCGCAACGGGCCATCCATTCATTGAAACCTTCAATCCAACCCAGTCCTCCACGGCTCTCTAGATTGATGAACTTAGGATGCACCACCTCCTTAATCGGCGAATCCCAGCCCAGACGCACATCACCGAGGTTCACATCAAGAATTCCCATACCACGAGTGGGAATCACACGAAATTGAAGAGTTCCGTTATCCACCTCAATAATCTCGACCCCATCTTGTTTGCCGCCACGCAAAGTGTGTTTCTCGACCTTCCATTGCGCATCACCTTTATAACTTTGCAGATCCCCTGCTTGTAGTACCCATTTATCTTCATTGAGGCTTTGATTGGAATCGGTAAGAACTTTTTCAGATGCGGTAGGCGGTGCGGCAGGAGAACAACCGATTGCGGCAATAAATGCCACGGAAAGTATTGAGAAAATAAAAACCGGGGTACGCATGAGCCAATGACGCCGCACAGAACGCTCCTCGGCAAGCAAATTACTCGTAGCGCAGTGCCTCAGCAGGATCCAGTTGTGCTGCGCGACGTGCTGGTAATACCCCCGCCAAAGCGCCAACGGCAGCTGCCGCAATCATCATCAAGGGTAATACCCACCATGGAGTAACAAATAGATCAGATACCCCAAGAATATGGCCCCAATTACCTCCCGGCACATACGGCAATCCTTGTGAGGCATAAATGTTTCCAATGATGCAGAGAAATTTTCCAAACAAATATCCAATTAAACCCCCAATAAGCCCAATGGCCCCAGCCTCAGCAGCAAACATGGCTGCGACATATCCTCGTGTCGCACCGATAGCCTGCAATACACCTATCTCGCGTTTGCGTTCACTGACTGCCATGAAAAGCGTGTTAACGATTGAGAAAAAAGCCACCACTCCGGCAATCATCACGAAGACCGTTAGAATTGCTGAAAGAGCCCCAAATAAACCATGAATAAAACCGATTACATCTTCCAAGGTGGTCGCCTTCATCCCCATTTTCTTTATTTCCCTTTTAATCCTCGGAATCTCCTTTGGATCACTGACCCTCACCAAGCCTTCTATACCAAACTTGCCGTCCTTGCCTCTCCGATAAAGATCCGGATTACGTAGAAATACTCTTCCCATCTCGGCAATTAAATCAGGGGGCAGATAAATCATGTTGGTCAGTAGCCCCTTTTTGGAAACACCAACCACTTTGGCCTCAAATTCCTTGGCATTGCCTGGCTTGGTCGTGAGTGCCTGAATCTCCGAGGAGTTAGCCAAATCGCGTAACATAACGAGCGTCGTAACCATTGCCAACTCAGGATCCTCTGGCGGATTACGCATGAGAAAAGCTATATCCCTTATTTTATCCAAGAACTTTAAATCCATCTGCCCGCCGCCAGCCATGGCAATATAGGCATCCTCTTGGATTCGGATGTTAACCGTTTGCCCAATGAGTTGACTGGGCTCGGTATAGCCCAAGGCAACGAGGTAGGCCTCTGAAACGATGCATTCACGCGCCTGTTCACTGGTAAAATCACTTCCATAAGCCAACATATCCGGACCAGCCATAATCCATGGCCGAACAATAGCATCAAATTGGCGGTCATCGCCCACTACCTGCATGGATTTAGGCATAACCCAAATCTCGGGTTGCACCTCTTCTACCCCATCAATTTTCTTCAGTTCATCAATGGTTTCGTGGGGAATATGCCTGAACTCGAATGCACCGGGTATTTCCTCCTTATTCTCTTCAGTCACTTGTTGCGGAGGTTCACCTAGTCCACCAAACATCCCCTTGGCCATTTTTTCCGGAGCTCCACCTTTTTTAAGACGCACCTTGATCATGTGCTCATCCCAAACGGCCCGAATTTGTTGATCAAGAAAGACCGATAATCCGTTGGAAAGAGAAAGAATTAAAACGACCAGAAAAGAACCAATAATCACCCCGGTCATTGTAAGCAGTGCCCGAAGCTTCTTGCGGAACAAGTTCAAGAATACATCAAACAGCAAATCGCGAATGCCGGATGGTGACAGGAGTTTCATGGCTTAATTATTTTAACTCACTTGTGTTAACCAATTCCACTACGCAGTCTGCATCCTCGAAACGCTTTTTTAACTCCTCAGCCTTTTCACGCTCAACACCGTTTAAAACAGTAAATGGCAAATCATTTAAAATACCCGGGATATCGAAAAGCCCAAGATCAGGTCGAACTTCATGAATAATATCAGTTGCCTTAGCCTGACAAAAACCAGTTTCCAATATGACAACCTTTGCAGGAGTAGACTGAGTTATTTCAACAGGCTCCTGATCTTGTGCCATATCAATTTCAGGCTCTTTAACGGAAGGTACTATTTCTTTTGATGCAACGGTCTTCTGCTGGAGCTTACCTCCACCTAAACGGAACTGAACCTCTGTCTGGTTAGCCAATTCAGGATTATGGGTAACCAGAACCACGGTGATGTCCCGGTCCTTATTCAGGTTTAGAAGGATCTCAGTAACTGCGTGACCGGTCTTCTCATCCAAGTTACCGGTGGGTTCATCGGCCAAAAGTAACTTGGGGCGATTGGCCAAGGCCCGGGCAATTGCCACCCGTTGACGTTCCCCTCCCGACAACTGTTGGGGCCGGTGATCTCCGCGATGCCCCAAACCCACCAGTTCAATAAGTTCATTGGCTCGTTCCCTGCGTTCGGTTCGGCTGACCTGTGCCAGCTTTAAGGGTACCTCCACATTTTCAATGGCCGTTAAGTGGCTTAGTAAAAAGAAATCCTGAAAAACAAAACCTACCGTACTTCGGCGGTATGCTGCCAAGTCCTGAGGGGTCATCCCGTTAAGTTCCTGGCCATACACCGATACCGATCCAGACGAAGGAGTATCTAGCCCACCCAGAAGCGCCATCAGGGTTGATTTACCAGAACCACTGGGGCCTATCACCGCAGCCAACCTGCCGCGCTCCAGTGAAACAGTCAGCCCATCTAAAGCGCGTACTTCTTCATCTCCCACGTGAAAGACACGCGTTAAATCCTGTGCTTCAATAGCTGACATGTGGAGCCGAATACGTTGCCCTAGAAGGGGGGGTTACGGCGAGTTCAAAAAAATTCAGGGAGAGGAGTCAGGCTCTTTTTTGCCTCCACCAATAAACCAAGGATCCAGTTAGGAAGCCTACAATTATTCCTGCCGGAAGGCTGATCAGCACTGCGATTGCCATAGCAGGCTCTTCAGTTAGTTCCCTCACATCTCCATATTCATATAAAAGCCAACAGACCAACACTATTAACGGGCCTCCAACAATGACTGTCAGGGTGGCGCAGCCACAGCCAGATAGAATAGACCAGCCTATTGGTTTCATTCTGAGAACCTACTTAACCCGCACTAGCGAGGCAACTCTGGAAAGGTAGCTCTCATATGTTTTCACGGGGCAAAGCACCGAGTGCGTCGCTTAATGCAAAAAAATGAATTCTTTTACGTTAAATAAACCGTGGCATAGA
>CAJWKQ010000223.1 GCA_913041895.1 uncultured Verrucomicrobiales bacterium | reverse complement strand
GCGCCGCCGCCGCCGCCGGCCGGGCCTTGCTCGCGCAGCCCATCGGCAACGTCGTCGACAGGCCCGACATCGACAACGTGCTGCACATGCGCTTCCACGCGGACATCTGCATGGGGCCGGCGATGTTCTGCCTGGGGCCGCTGTTCAAGTCGCCTCAGAAGGCTGTGCGCGATCATGTCTATTGTGAGATGGGTGCCGCGCGTGGAGTGATGACCAGGGACTACGGCTACATCGTGCTGCGCTACACACAGGAGCAACTCGCCGCCATCCGTGCCGGCGAAAAGCGAACGATCAAGTCAGTCCTCGGTCTCAGCGGCGGCGTCTCACGCTCGTGGGGTAAACACCCCGACGCCATCAGTGCCGACCAGCTCTACGATCTGCGGAAGGATCCCGAAGCCCAGGACAACCTGGCAGGAAGTCCAAAGCACAGGGCCACGCTCAGCGACATGCGTGCCAGGCTCATCGCCTCACTCAAGCAGTTCCCCGGCCGACCTTATGGCGAGTTCGTCCCGGGCGGTAACGCGGCTTCGGCCGAGGGAACGGTCGATGTGTTCCGACGGCTCCGCGAAGCCGCGAAGGACCTCAAGGGCGCCAGGAAACGGCCGAAGGCGCCAAGCAAGCCTGAATCGCCTGGTGCGCCGTCGCGCAAGCAGCGGCGGGAGCAACGCAAGCTCGACCGAAAGAAGAAATAGATCTTAACCAACACTTCCCATTTGACCTTCGCCCAACTTTTTACCTTCATATTCCCTACCCCGGCCATTTTCCCGAAATACTGACACCCAAAACCATGAACAACCGAAAAACACACCGATTTCTACTCACCTTCGCCCTGTTGCTCGCGGCCATAAGCCAAGCAGCTGAGCCCTTCCGAATCTACTCCCCCAGCAGCAAGAACAATACGCTCTGGATCGTCCAAGCCACACCAAAGGAGGATGGTTTTGAGCTCAAGGTCGCCAAGAAGGTGAAGTTCGAATTTTCGGGCCGCGTCATCACCGCTCATCCAAGCAAACCCCTGCTGTATGTAACGGCAACGAGGGGAGATTCCGGAAACGTACCGGGTGCAGTCGTTTTCTTAAACAAAGATGGTTCCTACCAAAAACATCAGAATATCAATTTTAATGACGGAGCCTGCTACCTGAGCCTTGATAAGGAAAATCGGCACATCCTTGGAGTCAGTTACGGAAACGGACGACTCAACGTCTACCCCCTCGACAATCAGGGCATCCCCGGCAAGGCCATCACCACAGTGGACGAGGGCAAGAGAGAAGCCCACTGCATCCTCCTTCCACCCGACGGAAAGAACATCTATATTCCCTACGTAAAAGGAAACCTCGCCCTTCTGCAGTACGGCTACGACGGCAAGACCGGTAAAGTCACCCCACTCGAACCCAAGGACGCCAAGCCTCCCCTCGGTTCGGGTCCCCGTCACATGGCCTACCACCCCACCCTGCCCATGGTCTATTTTAGCAATGAACAGGGCATCGGACTTTCAACTTACCGCAGAGAAGCCAACGGGCAACTCAAGGTGGAACAGGACATCAGCATCCTGCCACCCGGCATGTCCAAGATTGGCCTAAGCGCTTCCGATCTGCTGATTACACCCGACGGAAAATTTCTCTTCGCAGGCTTGCGCGGTCACCGCCAGGATTTTGACCGCATCTCCCACTACCGTGTGCTGGAAAATGGAAAAGCCGAATTCATCGGTTTGACCAAAGCCGATAAAATTCCCTGGGGACTGACGCTCTCTCCAGATGGCAAGTTTCTTCTGGTTTCTGCAACCACCGGTGCCAGCCTGACAGCCTACCGGATATCCCCAAACGGAGACCTTAAGAAGGTTGCCTCGCTAGCTTGGGATTCGGGCATATCCGACTTAGTGACGCGATAACCCCGAAAACCACTGAGACTCATAAAACCAGGGATGAAAGTACCGATTTCAATTTTGATAGGTTTGTTGAGGGGAAATGGGTCGAACGCATCAACCTCAAATTAATTTTCATCTGGCTCAAGGCTGCTGCTGTGGTAGACCATAGCCGTGTCACACATGGAAGAACCTGAAGAAGAAACGCTCGAGCAGGAACCCATCGAGGAAAGCCCAGTCGAAACAAAACCACGCTGGTGGCCGGCCATCATTATTTCTGCCTGTTTGGCAGTTGTACTCACTGCTATTTGGTCAGGCAGTGGAGATAACCAGCAGGAGCGGGTACTAAAAACGGGAGGAGTGTTGATTATCTCTTTTCTGCTCCTAACCATTTGGGCACTGATCTTTTCGCGATTCTCAAAACAGTTACGACTCCGAATCCTGTTTAGTTTAATTGGAGCGTTTGCCTTGTTTGGTGCCTGTTTCCGGTTCGATCAAGTCAGCGGTAATATGGTGCCTATATTTGAGTGGCGCTGGGCAAAACGTTCACTACCTGAAGTGGCAGATGACGGACGAAGCTCAAGCTCAACAGATCTAGACTCCAATTCTAGTGAGTTCTCATTTCCTCAGTTTCTGGGACCAACCCGTGACTGCAAAACTCCCGGGCCAAAACTGGCTACCGACTGGAAAACCAACCCGCCAAAGGAAATGTGGCGACAAGACATTGGCGCAGCCTGGTCAGGATTTGTTGTATCAGGTAACCGAGCCATCACCCAGGAACAACGTGATGAGAATGAGGTTATCTCCTGCTATGATCTACTTACCGGCAAAATGCTTTGGATGCACTCCAATCCGGGCCACTATAATACAAAGATAGCCGGTGAAGGGCCAAGAGCCACTCCAACAATCCATGAAGAATATGTGTACGCGCTGGGAGCCACTGGAATACTTAACTGTCTGGAACTGGAAACCGGCAAACCAGTATGGCAACGCAATATCGCCTCTGATGCCGGGCTAAAGGTTAATGATGAAGTGGACCAAACCGGTGCTTCTAAGAAAAGGAATAAAGCTAAAGAATGGGGTTACAGTAGCTCGCCCCTAATCTTGGAAGACAAGGTGATCGTCAGTGCAGGAGGTGAATCAGGTAAATCGTTACTGGCCTATAATCTCGATTCGGGCGAACCCGTATGGACAGGAGGAAATAGCCGTGCAGGGTATAGCTCTGCTCGTACGGCAATAATTCACGGAGAAGAGCAGGTCCTGATATTTAATCAGGAAGAGCTAACCGCACATGCCCCCGAAACGGGTTCAGTGATCTGGTCATTCGAATGGAAAGTGGGAGTCCCTCATGTGTCTATGCCTGTGATCTTGGACGATAACCAAATCCTGCTCAGCTTGGGATACGGACAAGGCAGTAAATTAATTCAGGTCAATAAAAGTGAGGAATCATACTCTGCCAATGAACTTTGGAACTCACGCTTTATGAAGGCCAAGTTTACCAACCTTGTTTCACATGAAGCCCATATTTATGGACTGGATGACGGCATTTTTGCCTGCATCGACCAGGAAGATGGCAGGCGCAAATGGAAGGATGGCCGTTTCGGTCATGGGCAAATTTTAATGCGGGCAAACCATATTCTTGTAATGGCTGAAAACGGTGAAGTCATTCTCATAGAAGCTAGTCCGGAAAAACAAATTGAATTGTCGCGATTCGCTGCTTTGGATGGCAAAACTTGGAATCCCCACACACTTGTGGGTGAATATTTATTGGTGCGCAACCATCGCGAAGCGGCTTGCTACAAACTTCCGGTAACTGGCAACACAACCGGCACACCAGAACAAAAATGAGATTCATCATCACTTTCTGCGCTTTGGTCATTTCCGCTATAGCGGCAGAGCCCAAACTCGATTACCAGATAACCCAAGAAGGAGTGCTGGTAACTGAAGGCAAAGAGAAAGTCCTTTTCTATCAACGCACCACTAAGGCCCAACAAGGTAAACATGCCCGCGCTAATTACATCCACCCTCTGTATGATCTCTCAGGAGGGATTCTTACAGAAGACTTTCCTTCAGATCACTTGCATCATCGGGGAATTTTTTGGGCATGGCATTTTCTTGAGGTAAACGGTGAGCGAATGGGCGACGGCTGGACCACCAAAGATAGATCATGGGATGTAAATGAATTGGAGGTAAAACGAAACACAGATAAATCCCTGACCCTGCATCTAAATGTCCATTGGAAATCAGCCCATTGGCACGAAAGCAAAATCCCCATCGTCAATGAAACCACTTCCATTCACATTCATCGGCGTGAAGACAACCATCGTAAAATCGACTTTAATATCAGCCTACTGGCCAAACAGCCCAAGACGCGTATTGGTGGAGCGGAAAATGCAAAAGGATATGGTGGATTTTCCACACGCATTAAACTACCGAAGGATATCCAGTTCAGAAGCTCGAAGGGAAAAGTGACCCCACAACGCACTCCGGTTATTGCTGGAACCTGGATGGACATGAGCGGGAAATTCAACGGGGAAAGAACCAGCAGCTTAACAATCCTTTGTCATCCAAAGTCAGCCGGCTATCCCCAGCCATGGATTCTGCGAAACAAAAAAAGCATGCAAAACCCTGTCTGGCCCGGACAAAATCCGGCGACTTTATCCACTAAAAAACCTGTCATCTTAAGGTACAGACTGATTCTACATAAAGGCAAGGCTTCGACTGATTCCATAACTCAATGGAATAAAGCCTATTGCCGGTTGCCATGACTCACTCGTGAGTCAAAAAATGAACCTCCGGCCAGTTTATTTCTGTCGCCGCTCATTAGTGAATGTATTAGTTTTGACCATTTTTATAATTGTGTTAGCAAAGGGCAATGAATTGTCCTAAATGCGAATCAGAGATGGTAGCCGTTAATCAAGGATCTATTGAGGTAGACCGTTGTTCAAATTGTAAGGGAATTTGGTTTGATGAGTTTGAACTGGAAACACTAAAGAAAGACGAGGACTCATCAGCCATAGATACGGGAGAGGCCAAGATGGGCAAGGAACAGAACAAGAATGACCGTATATCTTGCCCCAAATGCTCCACGGAGATGATTCGAATGGTGGACTTAAACCAGACTCATATATGGTTCGAGCATTGTACCGTTTGTAGTGGTAATTTTCTTGATGCGGGTGAGTTTAGAGATTTGATGAAAGAGGACTGGCTCGATCACTTCAAAGCACTGATTACACCCGAACGCAGCTAGTCCCAATTCCAAATCTGGGATTGCAGCAGATGATAGGAATCGAACCCAACGAACATCAAATCCCCCGTTTTCAGGGAAATACAGCTATCACACTCATCTGTCAGAAAACCCTGAGAGACCCAATTCTC
>CAJWKQ010000222.1 GCA_913041895.1 uncultured Verrucomicrobiales bacterium | reverse complement strand
CACAATTTCCATTTTTGCCCAGCTATTGGCTATCCAGTACTCTGATTAACTGGACTGATGGAGCCCGTGCCCTGACTAAATTCTTTATTACCGTCTTATCAGCCAACGTTCTTTTCTTTGGGTTTCTTGGATTCACCGAAACCGGAAAACAGTTTTATAAATCCCTCTCTGCTACACTAAGTCGTGGCAGTCTAGCAGGAGATTGGAGTCAAGCGATCTCATTTATTCCTCGAATGTGTGCTCAAGTTATTTTACTGGCATGGTTTCTGCCCATGGTTGATTTGTCTGCACTCAAGGACTATTGGAAGTATGAGTTCCAGCCTCTCGGAGAAAATTATGCTGCTCAAAAACAAAATTCGGAAATTCCGGCCCGCGTTCTTGAAGGATGGACAACAAACCAATTGATGCTGATTGAACCACGTTTAGCTCAAGGGCAGTTGTACCCCCTTAAACCCGAAATCCGAAGACTTTATGAACGAATCAGCTCAGGTGAAATGCAACAGCTTGGACCGGATCTGGATTACCTGATTAATGCCAATATAAAATCTACGTTGTCAGGACTGGAAATTGCAAGAAATCGTAATCTTTTGCGAGGAGGTGCCCTAAAATTTTCAAAAGAACCTAATGCCGTTCTCATGCCGGAAGCCCCAAAGCAAGTGACCAAAACCCTGCAAACAACATCTCAACCAAAAGTAAATGAAGACTATCTGATTTTTAATAAAGGCAAAACCGAACCAGAAACAAACACAATCTACCGCCTTTACTTCCGACGTGAAGTAGAAAAAGTTAACTCTGATAACGAACCCACTGGAGAGACGTTTTACGCCACTGATTTTGGCAATTACTTCGAAGGCACTATTGGTCCCTCGAACCAGAATCAGTTACGCCTTAATCTAACAAGCACTAACTTTAATGAGCATATTTTCGGACCTGAAGCGCAGGAGTTATGGCGCAAAAAAAATGAAGATGCTAAGAACCAGTCTTGGGTGCTAGCGAAGATAGCTCCTGCTGAAGAGGCAGTTTCTAACGAAAATTTGAGTCAGGCTTCCTTGCCACCGACCCTCCTATTTGTGGTCCCACTATTAGCTATCGCCTCCTGGGTTTTTAACTCACGCTTTGCCCATATCTTTGGAGGCACAGTAATACTCGTTACAATGTTAGCTTTTGGTGTTCAATCGAGTTATTGGATAAACCAACTTGGGGAAGCGGGAACTCTTAGTACTTACAATTATGTTGGCACCGGAGTATGGGTGATCTTATTTGTTTCCCTTGTTCAAATTGCGGCCGTGCTTTGGAAAGACCCTCTATCCATATGGTATCAATCATGGTATCAAAAACGCCTTGAGCAACAAAAGGTCTTTTCCTTTAAGCCGGGCCTGATGGACACAATGATCGGCCGGGTTCCCCTGCTTACCTTAGATATACGAGCTGTAATTTTGAAGGATATTCGTATCTTCTGGCGCGACACAGCCCAATGGGGCCAGTCGCTAATTTTATTTGGAATCCTTGGCATATACATTTTAAACCTTCGATTTTTCACCGAACAGTTCACCTCCTTATTTGGCACTGGACGATTTGGAGGAGATTATTTTTCGAAACTTGTAAGCTTTATGAATCTAGCTGCCTGCGCTTTGAATCTCGCAACACTCACAACGCGTTTTGTATACCCTCAATTCTCCCTTGAAGGAAAACGCCTTTGGATTGTTGGACTTTCTCCTCTTGGATTAAATCGGGTGGTCTGGGTGAAATATTTATTGGCAACCGGCATATCTTTGATGATTTCAATCCCGATGATTTGGGTTTCTTCGAATATGCTGCAACTACCTCTCCCTCAAAAAATATTTTTTTGTGGAAGCATTTCTGTAATGGCCTTAACACTCAACGGGCTAGCTATGGGTATGGGGGTCATGTACCCCGATCTCAAGGAAGATAACCCCAGCAAGATTGTATCCGGTTTTGGTGGGACATTTTGCCTAGTGGTAAGCTTTGTCTACATCGGTTTGGCGATTATATTATTAGGCATCGGATCACCTTTTGGATCACCATGGCAAATATTTGGACGAGCCGGAGAAATGCAACAACTTGTATATATGGGTTTATTTCTAATCTTCTCCAGTTTTGTCGGTTTTGGACCTTTGGCTTACGGCCTTCGCCGTGCAAGAAGTTTTGAGCATTAAGCAATCTAAACCACAATAGATTGTGTGGCATATTTCTACTACCCCAACCTGTGCTTTACTTTTATTAGCGAAGATTTTAACATGTATTTCATGGCTGCTTTCAACGAGCCGGATTTACTAGAGGAGGATTTTCCTGCAAACACTGAGCAGACTGTTCTGCTTGCTGATGACCAAGAGGAACTGGATAACCAAGCCACGTCTCTACAGACAAAGCTTGCGGAATTAAACCGTGCACGTGAGAAGCTTGAGAAAGAGAAAGCAACTGTAGAAGAATCACGTCGTCGATTCTCAGAATTTGAAACTGGCCGAGAGGAAATGTTGCACGAAATCACACGTAGTGTAGGGCTTCTGGAAGAAGCTCAAATGGATTCCCAAAGAGAGGCGGAGCAAATGACCAGAACGCTGAACGATTTAAGGGATGCACTTTTAAAGATTGAAACTTTGGGAGATGTCGACACACAAAACGATCAATGGAAAGTTTTACTCACACGTAATCTAACAACAATAGAAAATGCCCGAATGGAGCTAAACTCTGCCCGACTGAAGTGGGTAATACTGAATGGAGAACAAGAGAATCCTCTAAGTTCTTCGATGAACATTGCGCACAGCTCGCCGCTCGGATTACCTACACAGATATCTTTCGGTCAACTTTGTTTATGGGGGCTAGCCCTGACATGGCCATTACTGTTGGTCGGGATAATTATTGCAATAGCCCTACTATTAAAAGGATAATCCAATGGGGTGGTTCAGACGTAAAATCAATCCTGTAACCTATCGTGTGAATGAGCTGGATGAGGAAATCAGAAAACTCGAACAAAGGATATCCTCCCTTAAGGAAGGTCCTGCTCATAATAGCTTTGACCCCTTTGATCAGTATGATGAAAAAATAAACATTTCCAATGAAGAGAAATTTTGTAGCACTAGCAAGCTTTCAGCAAAAACTCTCGAAAACTTTAATGAACTAAACCACCCAAAACTATACAATGATCAGGGAGTAAGGAAATTTGATCTGTATGGTTGGTTGCAAAGAATCAAAAAGAAAGGAGGCTTGCCGGAGCCAAATCCAAATGAAAAGCTTGTAACCTATCTAGCCACCGGGCGAAGTCATGGCTATACCGCTCTACGCAAGGAAACTCGCGTAGCACGCAACCGTTTCATCCTTCTCACAATTCTATTGATTGGTATACTGTGGAGTATCCTTAGTCTGCTCGTTCCTCAGTTGTGAGTTAAGGACATTTATGGGTAACGTGAACCCTGCTTTAATCGCAACCCAACTGGGTGAATTCACGGCTCAATATACAAAACAAGGACTTGCCCGGTTGCAATTCCCCTGTACCAAATTTGATCCAGTCGCTAATCCCATCAAACCTACAACCCGATTACTTGATTTGTCTGCCAAAGCTATAGATGCAGCAATAAATGGCACAACTCCCAGAACTCTACCCCCTCTTGACTTATCTTCTGCAACCGACTTCCAACGAACTGTTTGGGCATTATTACAATCTATTCAGGTAGGCCAACTAGAAACCTATGGTAAACTGGCCTATCGTCTGAATAACCCCAAGGCGACCAGAGCAGTAGGTGGCGCCTGCGGAGCTAATCCCATACCAATCCTGATTCCTTGCCACCGAGTAGTAGGAGCAAACGGCAGCCTTACCGGATTTTCGGCAGGTATAAACTGGAAAGTACGATTACTTCGTATCGAGGGTGTGGAACTTCCACTTCATTGACACGCCTTCGCCCGATTGATAGCGTCCCCGCCTTTGTCAGGCATGAAATATAAAGACACTCTCAACCTACCACAGACCGGTTTCCCCATGAAAGCCGGATTGGTCGAGCGTGAACCTGAACGATTACAGCGCTGGTATGATGAGGATATCTACAGCCAACTTCGCACCAAGCATGCGGAAGCAAAGGAGACTTTTGTGCTCCACGATGGCCCCCCTTTTGCCAATGGTGATGTACATATTGGCACGGCGCTCAACAAGACGCTCAAGGATATCATTCTAAAATTCCAGACTATGCGCGGAAAGAATGTGCCGTATGTGCCCGGCTGGGACTGTCATGGGTTACCGATCGAGTTTAAAGTGGTACAGGAAATGCGCAAGGCGGGGCGCAATAATGCCACCCCGGCGGAGATCCGCCGCGAATGCGAGACCTACGCGCGCAAGTACATCGACCACCAGCGCACTCAGTTCAAGCGCCTCGGCGTTTTTGGCGATTGGGATAATCCCTACCTCACTCTCGATAGGAAATATGAAGCGGAGGAGCTGCGTTTGTTTTCTGACGTGGTTGAAAAAGGTTTTGTTTACCGTGGTAAGAAGCCGGTTTACTGGAGCATTCCCTGCCGCACAGCCCTGGCTGAAGCCGAAGTAGAATACTTGGATCACGTAAGCCAAAGTGTATTTGTAAAATTTCAAGTTGTCGGTGAAGAGAATACACATATAGTCGTCTGGACCACCACACCATGGACGCTACCAGCCAACCTCGCTGTCGCCTATCATTCCAAGTTCACCTACAAGAAAGTACATGTCAACGGAGAGGCGTACATTGTCGAAGGAACACTTCTGCCAAAGGTTATAGAAACTTGCAGATGGGAAAATGTCGAGGAGGTACAGTCACTACAAGGTGATGCGATTGGCACCCTTGAGTATCGTCATCCCTTCATTAACAGGACCGCAAAGCTATTTTCCGGAGACAACTTTGTTGACAACAGTACGGGCACCGGCTTTGTGCACATTGCTCCAGGCCATGGTATGGATGACTATCATCTTGGATGCGAACATGGCTTGCCCATCTACTGTCCCGTAGATGACAATGGAGAGTTTACCCACACTGACGACCTTCCGGAATCCGAGCAAATGCCTGCAGATCTCCTCGGCAAATCCATTCTTGAGAAAAAGGGTAAAAGCGAAGCGAACGAGGCGGTCATTACACTGTTACAAGAAAAGGGCACGCTGGTACACCAAGAGAATTACACCCACAGCTATCCGCACTGTTGGCGCAGCAAGACTCCGGTCATTTTCCGCGGCATGGATCAGTGGTTTATCAAAATTGATCACGATGATTTTCGCCAAAAGGCATTAGAAGCAATTAAAGAGGTGAACTGGGTCCCTTCT
>CAJWKQ010000221.1 GCA_913041895.1 uncultured Verrucomicrobiales bacterium | reverse complement strand
GTGTGCTGCCCGCTGAGTGCATAACTCCTCAATATCAAAAGTGGTTTGATTCATTGAATGACCCTAAATCCACCCGCAAGGCAGTTGAAAGCCTAGTCCCTCTAGGTAGACGCATGACCACACCGGAAGAACTGGCCGATATGATCGTCTTTCTAGCCTCGCCTCGAAGTAGCCACACCACCGGACAAATTATATTTGTAGATGGCGGATACACTCACCTAGACCGAGCAGCTAGTGCTGACCACACCAAGTGGGGTTAAGTAACTCAAACCCTTCCTGCCCGCTTTGTCAGAGCAGCAGTTCTTTTTTTCATAAGGACTTCCGTCGTCACTATTTCAAGTGCGACACGTGTTCGCTTGTATGCATTAATCAAGATTCCCTCCCTTCAATTGAAACGGAAAAAGCCCAATACGATCTCCACGAGAACAGACCTGATGACTTAAATTATCAAAATTTTCTCAACAGACTGGCTGAACCCTTGCTCGAAAAGCTGAACCCTAATAGTTCGGGACTGGATTTTGGCTGCGGCCCTGGCCCCACACTTTCTTTAATACTGGAAGAAGCCGGTCACAGGGTCAGTATTTATGACCCTATCTACCACCCGGACATTAACCTGTTGAGTCAAAGTTATGATTTTATCACTGCAACGGAAGTATTTGAACACCTGCACCAACCGGCAAAAGACCTTAAAGTTCTTTTCAATGCCCTGCATACAGGAGGGTGGCTCGGCATCATGACAAAACGGTTATTGGATAAGGAGTCATTTACCAAGTGGCATTACATACAGGATCATACCCACGTATGTTTTTGGAGTGAAACCACCTTTCAGTGGCTATCCAAAAAATGGGGTTCTTCGGTTGAATTCCCAGGATCAGATATAGTTTTGATCCAAAAGAAATAAGTTCTGATAGTTTAAACCCAGTTGTTCTAAAGGTTTGGATTACAAAATAGATGCATGCAATTAGAGACTTCGCTAAGGCGTTAACGCATGAGCTAGCTGCCTTACTTAATTTTTTGATTCATTCTGATTTTGCTTGGCTCTCTCCTCAGCTTCTATCTCAGCCTGAAGCTGTGCCTCTATCTCGGCCTCACGTTGTTCTTCAGCCAGCCTCTCAGCTTCTTTAGCAGCCGCCTTCTCTGCAGCCGCCTTCTCTGCAGCCGCCTTCTCTGCAGCCGCCTTCTCTGCAGCCAGTTTTTCGGCCTTAGCCTCTTCTCGAGCCCTGCGCTTATCCGCCTTCTTTTGTTCTCGCTCTCTTCGTTTGTAATCTTTACTTGGTGTATAAGCCATCAGGATATCCTCTATCACTGGAAGCAGCGCTTGCCCAAAGCGTTCCAGCAGATATTCCGGGAAGGTTGCTAACATTCCCATTTTTTGGGTTAAAATGGCTCCAGAGGTAGGACTCGAACCTACAACCCTGCGGTTAACAGCCGCATGCTCTACCATTGAGCTACTCTGGAACTCGCTCTAAAGAGGCGGTGAACCTAACTGAATACCCCAGTATTCGTCAATTTGATTAACCCCACCTAACCACGCTGGCATTCTGGGCAATAATAGGTACTACGTGCTGACTGTACAATTTTTCGAATAGACACCCCGCAGCGCTCACAAGGCTCACCTTCCCAGCCATAAACCATTAATCGTTCCTCATATTCTCCTTCCTTATCCTGACTACCATAATAGAAGAGTCCATCCCCATCTCCATCACCAGAAAAATCAAGCGGCACCGTGCTTCCCTGCTTAATAGCCTCAGTTAATACCTTCACTATTGAAACAGCTAAAGCTTCGCAATGAGCGCGAGTTAAACGTCGAGCTATTTTACGCGGTGAAATCCGCGCGTACCAAAGGGCCTCACTGGCATAGATATTGCCTACGCCCGCCAGTAATGTCTGGTCCAAAAGTTTGGGCTTAATGGCCTGCCTGCAATTCCTTAAAGCCTCAAACAAAATCTCCCCATTAAACCCCTCTCTCAAGGGCTCAGGTCCAAGCTTGTTCATCACATCTACTTCAAGGGTCATACGTCCGAAATAACGAGTATCTTCAAAAACGAATTCCCCACGATTAAGACGGAAACTGACAGCCGTATGTTTAGGTAAATCCCGCCCTGCCCGTTGCACATACATGCGCCCAGTCATCCCCAAATGGCCCAAAAGAATGTATGGTTCCTTATCCCCTTTCCTCAAATGAAACAGTAAAAATTTCGCACGACGCCCGACTCCCAAAATTCTGGATCCTGTCAGACGTTTCGAAAAGGTGCCGTCGATTGTAGGACGAATACTTTTTGCGCGATGCACTTTCACGTGCCTAATCACTCTTCCTTTTAGTAATGAATCAAGGTAACGAGCTAAAACTTCAACCTCTGGCAATTCCGGCACAACGAAATTTTAACGGCGAATACGGGCGGGGGCAAATGCGTTGGGTTGGTGGCGAACTTCACCTACCTGCCCATCCTTCAGCAATACCTCTACAATATCATATCGTACCGGGATTTGCCGATTATCCAGTAGACGGAGATAATCTCTGGCAGTGGCAAAGATTTTTCGCTGTTTTTCCCCGTTTACCGCTGAAGCCGGGCGGGCCCATGTCTCTGAAGACCTTGTTTTCACTTCTACAAACACAAGAACATCTCCTTCTCTGAAAATAAGATCTATCTCCCCCTGATCTCCTCTAAAATTAGCATAAAGGAATTTAAGACCTGCCTTCTTAAGATGTCGTTTGGCAGCCCTTTCCCCCAAGTCACCCCTGCGTAAATGTTCAGGTTTATCGCGGCGAAACCAATCAATAAATCTATCACCCCATACCATACTTCAACACTATCTGCCCCACAAAAACGGGCAAGTAAATTTGTATCAAGTGAATAGTTCACCTTGCATATTACTCAATGGGGCAAAACTCATCCGATGGATAGGACACGCACCCTCCTTCTTAATTGCAGTCAGGTGCGCCTGAGTTCCGTATCCTTTATGAGTCGCAAAACCGTATTCCGGATATTTTTGATCATATCCAACCATCAACCTGTCCCGAGTTACTTTGGCCAATATACTGGCTGCTCCAATCGAATAACTCTTACTGTCTCCTTTTATAATGGCACTGTGTGGCAGGTTCAGTGAGGGAACCGGTCGGCCATCAACCAAGGCGTAAGCGGCCGGCTCAGCTAATTTACCCAAAGCCTCATTCATTGCGCGGTAAGTCGCCTGCAAAATGTTCACCTCATCAATTACTCCATTATCAATGACCGCAATGCCTTTATCAATGTCGGCACTTGAGCAAATGATTTTGTAAAGCTCCTCTCGTACTTTCTCGGTAAGACGCTTGGAATCATCCAAATTAGCCAAACACTCTGGAACACCGCTCGAATACCAATTATACGGCAAAACCACTGCCGCAGCCACAACTGGACCGGCCAATGGTCCACGCCCTGCTTCATCAACACCGGCCAAGCGTGTCAACCCACGAGCATAATGTTCCCGTTCAAACCCAAAACGATCGCTTGTCGGCACAAAGCTGTTTTGCCTTTGACACAAAAAAAACGCGAGGCTTAAGAGCCCCGCGCTTTAAATAAATAATCTATCTTCTTAACGAATGGGCTCCACGTCCTCTGAAGCTCGGCCCCTATCTTCAGGCACCAGAGTGGCTCGCTTACCAATACGTTTGCGCAGATAGTTTAGTTTAGCGCGACGCACCTTGCCTGCCCGCTCCACTTCAACCTTCTGAACATTGGGACTATTCACAGGAAAAATTTTCTCCACGCCTTCCCCGTAACTGATACGGCGTACCGTAAATGTCGCATTGAGGCCGCGCCCGCGAATCCCCAACACGATCCCCTGAAATACCTGCGTACGTTCCTTGCTCCCTTCCTTTACTCTAGTGTGCACCTTAACAATATCACCAGCCTTGAACCTCAGCGGCTCGGCACGGAGTTGTTCTGATTCAATTTTATCAAACAATGCCTGACTCATTTTATTGTCCTTCGTTTAAATTTTCTTTTCTTTCTTTCAGTAAATCTGGCCGGCGTTGAGAAGTCCGGTCATCGGCCTGCTCCTGCCGCCATGCTTCTACTGCACCGTGATCACCACTTAACAAGACCTCAGGAACTTTCATACCCCGAAAGTCTGCCGGACGTGTGTACTGTGGGTATTCCAGCAGATTCTCGCTGAAACTTTCCTCAGCACTACTTGCATCATCACCCAAAACACCTGGTAAAAGTCTTGTCACTGCATCTATAACCACCATTGCGGGCAATGCCCCGTTGGTAAGGACGTAATCACCAATACTCAACTCGTGATTTACAAGCGACCTCACACGCTCATCAAAGCCCTCATAGGCTCCACAAAGCAGCAGTAAATGCTCATGTTCAGCAAGCTCTCTGGCTTTGGATTGCCGGAATGGCTGTCCCTGTGGACTAAGCATAACCACCTGAGTGGTCTCACTAGCCAATTCCTCAATTGCTTCAAAGATCGGTTCGGGCTTGAGAACCATACCCGGTCCGCCACCATAAGGCTCATCGTCCACCGTACGGTGCCGGTCATGGGTCCAATCCCGTAAATCGCGTATCGTCAGTTCAAGCCGACGTTTTTCCTGCGCACGCCGCAGGATACTCTCATCCATAGGTCCCGCGAACATTGCGGGAAACAGCGTAAGCACATCCACCTTCATCTCTGGCGGGCCACGCGTTATTAACGCGTGATAAAAATTTAGTCCTCGTCCTCTATGATCTCCAAGCCGCAGCGCATACCCTTCTTAGCTGCACCGGCTTGTAATAGAGAGCGAATAGCGTTAATACATACACCTCTTCGGCCAATCACTTTTGCCACGTCATCCGGATCCATTCGTAGTTCATATACTGTGGTTCCTTCATTTTCCACCGGCGTAACAGTTACTGAGTCGGGCTCATCCACCAACCCCTTGACTACGTATTCCACAAATTCCTGCATAACAAATTTAAGTATACTTTTTAAGCTGAAGCTTTAGCAGCGCGGCGTGCCTTGCGTATAAAGCTGCGAACAGTATCGCTAGGTTTGGCTCCTACGCTCAACCAGTATTCAGCACGCTCCAAGTCGATCGAAAAATTCGGTTCTCCCGAAGAAAGCGGCTCATAAGTTCCCAATTCCTCCTTAGGACGTCCATCGCGAGGTTTACGTCCATCAGTGGCCACAATACGGTAGACCGGTGTATTGCGGGCTCCAACTCGTTTCAATCTCAACTTTACTGCCATGACAAAAATTACTTACCAAGCCTTTATCGGCCATAATCGGTGAAAAGGGGCGGGAATTTAACAAGATGGCAGTATAATGCAAGA
>CAJWKQ010000220.1 GCA_913041895.1 uncultured Verrucomicrobiales bacterium | reverse complement strand
GCACGTGGCCGTCCTCGGGCGTCCAGTCCAGCCCCACGCGGCGCGGATAACAGCCGGTCATGAGCGCAGCGCGGCTGGGGGTGCAGACGCCGCTGGCACTGTAAAAACTCGTCAATCGTCGCCCTTCCCGCGCCATTCGATCGAGATTCGGCGTGCGATGTAGCTTGCTGCCGAATGGCCCAATATCGCCATAGCCGAGATTGTCGGCCATAATCAGAATGAAATTGGGCCTGAGAGGAAGGTCTTTGGCTGATGCTGTGAGGCAAAAGCAAAAGGAAATCAAGGTGGGATAAACAAGCTGCCAGAAATTTTGATTATGAAATTTCATTTCACCATTTTTCGGGGTTGAGTCGGTAAAAGTGCCTCAAGGCATTATATATTTTCGGGCACGCCCTGGAAAGTTGAATGGAGTTTTCAAAAAACGCTTCAGTGGCACAGGTAAAAAACTCGGTTTGTTGTGCTGATGCATTGATTTTAAGTCCGTAATTACGAATTGGATGATCGGATTTGGCTCTGGAAGCTTTCAGTAATTTTGGAAACTCTTCTTCTATCATTTCTTCCCACAATTTATGTTCGGCGGTAAGAGGGTTAACGGGATTGCTTTGAGCCTTTTCATCATTAGCAAAGTCCAAAACATGTGCAAATTCATGGATAATAATATTGTGGTTATCACCCATGTTCTTCAGCCCTCTTTCCACGCTTACCCAATTCAACTCTACTTTATTTTTGAATGCACAACCTGCGATGCCCTTCCTATTTTTTATTACATTAGCCCATATGACAACCTGCTCAAAATATCGATAGTCCCAAAAACTACGATTTAGTATGAGCAGACATGCTTCAGCAGCCACGCAGATTCGCATCTTCTCCGTTATCTTGGGAACATCCGCATTTTTGAATTTCACCAATTTCAGGAAGATCAACATTTGTTGTCGCAATTTAGGCTTCAAACGATTGGGTAATTTGCCATAAAGGGGGACCCAAGATTTTAGTATTTCTAGTTGTTCTTGGGAAAGTTCACTTCCTTCAACTAATTCATTTGCCCAGGCAATAAACTTGTCTGGGCCTGATTTAATTGCCGCGTCGGTGGGAGTCATTTCTGAGTATCATTGAAATAAACCCGGTTAACACGACCAGACGAAATTGAGAAAATCACAGTTTGATCAGTGTAATTACCTGATCTGATGCCTAGGATGCCATTGTACCCCAATTCGGAATCATAAAACTTATGATCCTTGTTCGGTAATGCGGTTTTATTAACTTTGGCTATTGGCCAGCTGAGTGGCATAAAGTATTTTTTTGGGATCCGACTTCTGGCTATCTTCACAGCTTCATTCTGGTCCAGAGCGTTTACGGTTATATTAAAATATTTTGATGTTTGGCGATTGCCTGTGGGTTCAAAAGTTTTAAATGTAATTGCGAAAGAACTTAGAACTTTCGAAGTATCGGGCCGCCCAAAAGCCTGTAAGACCACTGATACAGGCTGCCCTAAATACGCCAAGTCTATTGACGCGTTATCCTTTCCGACAGTCCATTTTTTTAGTCTTCCCAAAGGGATTCTTTCTTCATCAGACACACATGCCGTCCGTTGTCCGTTTCTTTGAAACTGCGGCCATGAACTTTTTGCGGGTCCGGTACATGTTGTTTTAAAGGCTGTCAAACCATGACGCGTCTCAACATATATTGTTCCATCGGGGCCAATGACAGGCTGCCCAATCTCTAACTCACTTAGCTTGCGTTTCCCGCTTACAGAGTCAACCGTGCGCTCGTCGCTTATAATATCGCCGCGTGATACCAACTGCCCAAGGGCTTCTATCTCAATGCTATAGGTTCTTTCTGAACCTGAAATGCCAACTGCCTTGGTCACGGAATACCGCTTTACCTTATTATACACCTCTCTCTTTCCGGGCACTATTGGGGTTTCAGGGTAAAGCCCCTCCTTTTGACTTCCCGTCTTCGCTTCAATTGAACATATCTTATAAATATAATGTGAAGCACCCCTGTGCTCAAAAGAGGCTATGTATATAATCCCGTTATCCCCCACAATCGGGCAGGCTTTGATGCCTTCTTCTATTTCCGTCTCCCATTTCTTTTTACCAGTATATCCATTCAACGCGTAAAGTTTTTTGTTTACTGATCCAATGAGGACAGTTCCATCACCATCTATAACAGGCTGATAAACCCTGTTTCCAGCCATTGTGTATTGCCAGATACGGGCGCCCGTCCTTCCATTAAGCGCGTATATAAGGGGTCCTTGTGTTACATAGATCATCTCATTAAATCCAATAACTATCGTAGAAGGGATTGGCTGTGTTCGGATTTTCCAAATTTTTGCCCCATTTTCGGAATTCAATGCATGTATTCCATTTTGCGAACTAAAATATACGATGCCATTCTTCCCAACGACAGGATTATAACCGGGGGCTCCAATTTTAGACACCCATCTTATTTCTCCTGAAAATCCGCTAAAGGCTATCAATCCTTCGTCGCTTCCCCTGTACACAGTGGCATCGGGCCCAACTGATATTAGCCCAGCACCATAGTCCCCACTATCAGAAGATCGAAGATACTCTCCAAAAGATCTAACAAACCTGCGCGTGAACATTGAAAGGCCTGTGTCATAGGTGCCCACCCCGATTACTGAATTCCCGGGCCCTATAACCCGAGCGTCTGTCTTGAAACTGTAATCTACTATTGGTTTAAAATGTTTACCTGACGAAAGTTCCCATATTCCAACCCCGATTCGTTTCCCATGAGATCCCTCATATTTTAAATAATAATCATGTAGTTCTTTGTTCCAGCCCCCTGAAATAATGACCCCATTTTTGCTGATCAAGGTGTGTCCCAGAGGATACGACCGGGCGTATTGGTAAATGGGGCTGTGACTGGCGGTCCTCAAAAGTTGAACTTGTTGCTTTGAATTAAGCCACGGCATTTCATAGTCAGATTCGACTTCACATGTCGGATTGTGGTCAATAAAATCATCAACCTGTTTTCTGCTAATACGTTTATTTCCTGATATGTTGAGGTAACGTAGTTTCTTTAAATTATAGAGAGTTTTTAGGTCCGCCACTTCATTGTTGGATAAATCGATATATTCAAGATTAGAAAGTTTTCCAAGTGGATCCAGATTTGAAATTTTATTATTTCCTGTCTTCAGCGCTACTAGATTAGCAAGGCTTTCCAAAGGCTCAATAATAGCCACTGCGTTGGTGCTGATATCTAGCAATTTTAAGCCATCAAGCTTCGCCACCGGATTGATTTTTGACAATCTGTTGTCGCTTAATGTCAAACTCTCCAAACTAGAAAAAGTATCCGGGAAAACCCTTGAATTTAAACTGATCAAGTCATTTTTCGATAAATCAAGTTCCTGCAAATCGGCAAGGGTAGTTGATTTTGGGTAAAACTTTTTGGGGTAGAAACCGATTTGATAGTGGGGGTTTCCAATATATCTTCTGATGGCGTTGTCGAGGTCGGAATTAAAGGGCAAAAATGAATAATTAAACATCAATCCTGCTAAAACCCAAATGACTATATTCCTGTAAAATAGATTTTCAATTATCAGTGAAATTAAGCACTCAAGGGTGTCCAATGACCAATCTAACGACAGGACGTGCTTGAAAAATTTGATCCAGCCTCCCTCAGATTTGCTCCATCCACCGCCAATATAAGTGGGGCTGTGAACCAATATTTTAATATTATTAATCCGACCGACTGGGATGCCTCCTCCGCCCATGGCGATCGCGAATAGAATAAATACATATACCCCCCACAGAACAACTGGCACAGCTAACATGTACAGCCAAGCCACAAAAGTTTCGAATGGGTGTATAAAATACAAAAGTGATAGAGGTGATATTTTTACCAGGAAATAAAGGAGAGTCCGCCATGTTTGCCCGCCTTGCTCCATCGCTTCATATTTAAAATCCAGTATAACAAATCTGGCTACAAAGGCTTTTGTGTAAAAGCAAATCTTGTGCAAAGCCCCTTCCTTCACCACGGGCGATTCATTTTTATGAGTTGAGGAGGAGGAACTTTTGTTCTTACGAACCGGTTTACCACGGGGTTTGGGCTGCCTCAAAGAAGATGAGGATGTTTTTGGTTGTGGCAGCGTTACTTTTGGCTTTGAAACATCTGGTGAAATTTCACCTGCTGCAACACCCGAAGAATCCAATTTATTTTCTGGCTTAGATGAAGTTGGATCCTTAAGGAATTCTACTAGTCCCTCCAGTCGATGTTTCTCCTCTGCGGTGATACCGTCTGAAGATAATAATTCCTCAAAAAAAACTGGACCATAGTTGAGGATGTAGTCTTGTTCAGTTTTTGGTAAAGACCCGAGGATGCTTTTGATTTCTGAAAAACATGATGTCCAATCAATTGTGCTGAGTGTTTGAATGAATCTTTCTGATGTTTGAGGTCCGAATTTGGCATCAATCCAATCCTGTTCGGCTTGGGTGAATTGTTCGTCAACAGACAGAAGATAAAGGCAGCAAAGTTCGAGAACTTTGAGTTCACCATCGCTGAGATGTGAGAATTCTTCGCCTTCGTTCATGGGTCAGTGTATAGTTAGAGTTTATGAGCTTCCAGCAGACCCAGTGACAACAAGAGGCGCAAGAGATTTGCCATGTGAAAAAGGTTATGAGCTTGCGCAGTCAGACACAAGGGCGATTTGAACCAAGGGCAGGTAGTGATCAAGCAATGGGGTTTTCATTTTTGGGTCCTTCGCATTGTCATCCCATGTTCGCAATAGTAACGCTTCGCTAAAAAATGGATTTTCCTCAAAGGCACGGGTTTCGTCGCCTGTCATTTTGCCGCCTTGGAGCGTGAAACTTTTTACTGATGCCGCAGAGAGTTGATTGAGATAATCAGGCTTGACGGTGCATTGGTAGCGCTTGGCTTCCACATGCAATGACACAGGTTGAGAAACCTCGGGGCCAAAATATCTTTCGAGCCATCTTTTACCGATCTCTTCGTGGCGAGCATCAATTCCCTGCTCAGCTATGTCCTCGGGCAACTCGTGTAAGAGGTGACCGATGTCATGGAGTAGAGCTGCTACAATCAGATTGTTGGGTGCGTTCTCCTTTTCAGCTAAATGAGCAGCTTGAAGTGCATGTTCCAGTTCAGTGACACCTTCGCCATAGGCTAAATGTCCTCGTTGGTCGAAAAGATCACGGATTTGGTTGACTGGATTCAAACCTAGTTTTAGTTAAACGACTGGCTCCAGAGGCAGGACTCGCACTTCTTCATTCCATCAATTTCTCCAGAGTGTTGATGACGCGTTTGGCTGAGTCAACTTCCAGAAAACTCCAGCTGCTGCGCCACG
>CAJWKQ010000219.1 GCA_913041895.1 uncultured Verrucomicrobiales bacterium | reverse complement strand
CCGGCCATGGCGCGGGCGTAGGGTGGCGGGCATGAAGCAGATTCTGGTGATGATGATGGCGGCGGTGTTGGTGGGGTGTGGGAAGAAGGATTTACCGGAAACACAGGCGAAGAATCCTGAAACTCCAAAGACGGATGTGAACGAGACAACCGCACCGAAGATTCAACCAAAGGTAGAGGCGAAGAATCCACAGCCACCCAAGGCTACCTCCGAGATGCTAATTGCCGATCCCATTGTTGAGAAGGCGGTTCGTGAGGAACTCGAGAAACCGGAAGGCAAACTCACCGAGCTTCACTTGAACAACACCAAAATCACCGACGCGGGCCTGAAGGAGGTGGCCAAGTTGCAGAAGCTCCGGCCCCTAATCACGCCGCCTCAATCCCCCTTCAAGTCCTTAATCGCCTAAGCGATTTTCACGCCCCCCACCTCTGCCTTGACCGACCATAGCGCGAGCGTAGGCTAAAGGGCATGAAGCAGATTTTAGTGCTATTTGCGACTGCTACCTTGCTGTTGGTGGCCGGTTGTCATTCCACAGGCGAACGTGCAGGCCAATCTAAATTGGAATTAAAAGCGTGCATGGATCGTTATATAGAGTTTTTCAATGCAGGTAATTCCGGGGCTATTGCCCGAGAAATATATACACCTCCCGTGCTACTGATTAGTCCTGAAACTGACCAGCATACCGTTTTTGAAGCCACAACTGACGTGGAACAGTTCTTTGCAGATTCGTTTAAGAAAATTAAATCCAAAGGTTGGGCGCGGTCGGTGGTTCACAAATCTGATTATTATATGGCCGGACCGGACATGGCGATAGTTTCGACGACATTTTTACGACTGCAAGCCAACGGAGAGGCCATCTCTCCGGCGCGACGAATTGCCAATTATCTTTATGTAAACACTGAGCAGGGTTGGCGAGCCATCCTCGTTTCCAGCCAACCCGAGGAAGATAAGCCAACTCTCGTGGATGAGACGGATGATTTACGAAAATTAATGGGCCAGTACATTGATTATCTTAATGGCGATAATCCAGCGGGTAACGTCTCCAGTAAAATCTGGCAAACCCCGCGTATCTCTCGAAGCTTCATGGGGACTCGAAAACATTCGACTGTGCTAACCGAAGAATTGGCCTACGAAAAACTCGATGGATATATTAAAAAACTGAAGACTGAAGGGCTGGAAAGGTTTATTATCCAAGATGTCACAGTGCGAATGGTTAGCAAAAATCTGGCGTTTGTTGAGCTGGTATCCTCTCGCGTCAAAAAGGATGGTACGCCCATCCCTCCCGCAAACACTCCCTTTACTTATGTTTGGGTGAAGAAAAGTACTGGTTGGCGGATGATTGCTACCCTTGCGCATGGACCCAAAACAACATTAGTAAAATAAGCTCCTGTGCAGAATCGATTTTAACTTCACGAAGTAACCCTTTCACATCTTATGAAAAAATATTTTTCTCTTTTGTTTATCGTTGCCTCCTTGGTCCATGCAGAGAACTGGCCGCAACTGCGCGGGCCTAATGGTGCCGGAATTAGTGCTGAGAAGGGGATTCCAATAAAATGGACAGCCAAGGATTACGCATGGGGAGTGAAGTTGCCGGGAATCGGTCACTCCTCCCCCATTGTATGGGAGGATCATGTAATCGTTACTTCCGCAGCCAATAAGGGAGAGAAAAGGTTTATCCAATGTTTTGAGGCGGCTACCGGTAAACCGGTGTGGATGGAGCAATTGGGGGGTGCGACTCATCGGAAGCATGCACTTAATAGCTACGCCTCAGCTACACCAGTTACCGATGGTAAGCGCGTGTTTACTTCATGGGGTGATAACGAGGAGTTCTTCATGGTGGCACGCGATTTTAAGACCGGTAAGGAGTTGTGGCAAAAGCAACTGGGCGCTTCTATCAGCGAACAGGGCCATGGCACGGGAGTTTCACCAATATTATTTGAAGACTTGGTTATTATTTTGAACGAACACGATACAAGTCTTGGTTACATTGCTGCGCTGGATCAACTCACCGGTAAGGTGCGTTGGAAGATTGATCGTAAGATAAAGAAAATGACCTACTCCACGCCTATACTCGTTGAACATGATGGGCAAACCCAATTGATCAATGCCTGTCTGGATGATGGTCTCATGGGATTGGACCCGCACGATGGGAAAATTCTTTGGACAACTCCAGGGACATTTGATCTGCGCACGGTGGCCATGCCAGTTTATTGGAAGGGTCATGTCTATGGTAGCTGCGGTGGTGGTGGCAAAGGGAAGCTAATGACTGCCGTGAAGCTAGGTGGCAAAGGTAAGGTGACGGGTACACATGTGGCCTGGGAAAGGCGGCGGTCGCTACCCTACGTACCCACACCCATTGCATATGGCGATCATCTTTACCTTTGGCTCGATAATGGCATTGTGATCTGTGTCAATCCCAAGACAGGTGAAGAAGTTTGGAATGAACGGGTAGGGCGTGGGGATTTTTCCAGTTCACCGGTTTGTGTTGATGGAAAGATTTACTGTAGTTCCCGGACCGGTGAATTTACCGTTATTAAAGCTGGGCCGAAATACGAACTCTTGGGTCGCAGTCAACTCGGCGAATCGACTCATGCTACACCCGCAATTAGTAACGGCCGCATGTTCTTGCGCGGATTCGAGAAGCTCTACTGCTTGGAAGCGAAATAGCGCTTTCTGCTAAGGCATCACGATCAGAAATTGCACTGAATCCACTATTACATATTTACCTTCAGTGCCTTCCGTTCCGATGGTGACTGATCCTTCACGGCCTTTCTTGAAATGAAAAATGCCGATTGATCTGAAAAGTTTGGCGATGGGTGCAGGTTCGCCTTCATTAATCTTCACGACTTTTTCTCCTTTAGAATGTTTAACGGTAATGGGTACGTCATTGGCGCGGCGAATATTGCTGTTGTGTGAGATGCGCACTTCATAAAGGCCGGCACGAGGCAGGTTGGGTATGAAGGTGGCGCTCTTTTTGCCTTTCTTTTCCTTCATGTCATGAAGGTAGCTTTTACCAACAAAGGGAGGGGTATGCACACTGTGTTTCCATTCGCCCACAAGCTTGGCTTCGGCATCATCAACTACAATGCCCGCTAATTTGGATTTATCCGGGATAATGAACTTTATGTTCTCAGGTTTATCCACCTGATCGGGCCGGGGCAAGCGTGGGTCATCCGCGTATAGTATGGTTGTAAGGGGTAACAGGTAATATACGCATCTCATTAGTTGAGATTAGCTCGGATCGGAGTGTCTTGCAATTCGGTTGCCATGTCCGGTCGGGCTTATTAGCCTCGGGGCGATGAAATGTTTCTTTGCCTTCCTTATCGTCGTGCTGTCTGTTTCGTCAGCGCAATGGAATCAGTTTCGTGGCTCTGGTGGTGAAGGCAAAACCGATGCTGATCTACCACTGGAATTTGGCGAAGGCAAAAACGTGACCTGGAAAACGCCCATGGCGGGAAAGGCATGGAGTTCGCCGGTGGTGTGGGGTGATCAAATCTGGTTTACCAACGCAGAAGCCGATGGACACAAGCTCTGGGCTGTGTGTCTGGATGCAAAGAGCGGAAAGGTGTTGCACAATAAATTAGTATTCGAGATTGCCGAGCCACAGAAAAGTCCGGTGGCGATGAATAGCTATGCTTCATGTACACCGGTAATTGAAGAAGGCCGTGTGTATGTAACTTTCGGCGTGCATGGGACAGCGTGTTTAAATACAAAAACAGCCTCAGTTATCTGGAAACGTCAGGATAAGGAATTGTATTGTGATCACTTTCGATTACCCGCCAGTTCTCCCATTTTACATAATGGAATGCTCATTTTGATTTTTGACGGAGCCGATCGGCAGTTTGTAGCAGCACTGGATAAAGAAAGCGGAAAGACTAGGTGGCTGCATAAACGCGCCTTTGACTTTGGGACTGACAATGGGGACCGTAAGAAAGCGTATGCAACCCCCTCAGTGATAAAAGTGGGCAATCAGGAGCAACTTATTGCTCCGGCAGCAATCGCTACGGAGGCTCTGAATCCAGCAAGTGGCAAACTGATATGGACAGCGCGTACCGGTGGGATGAATGCCAGTGGGAAACCGCTGTATGGTCACGGACTGGTGTTCATCAATAACGGGATGGGTTCCATGAGTGCGATTAAGCCTGAAGGTGCAGGAAATCTTGAGGCTGTGTGGAGCACACGTCGCAACATTCCCAAGAAATCCTCCATGATTCTGCATGGGGCACATTTATACATGGTGGCCGATACCGGTGTGGCCTCGTGTCTGGAAGCCAAGACAGGTAAATCCTTGTGGAGCGAAAGGCTGGGAGCGGGTGAGTTTGCTGCTTCACCCATCCTAGCCAAAGACCGCCTTTATTTCTTTGGAATGAAAGGTGATGTAGCCGTGGCTACAGCAACAACTGAATTTAAAGTGCTTGCCCGCGGGAAATTTGCTGATGGTTTTATGGCTACCCCTGCAGTGTTTGAAGATGCCCTGATTTTGCGAACGAAATCAGCAGTTTACCGGGTGCAGTAAGGTTGGTGGTAATTCCTTCACACTGAATTACTGGTAGTTTTTGGATTGAAAAGTTCTATTTTTCCCCACAAAATATTAAATCAATGTACTAACGCTGGTTATACAAATATAAGAATATTGGATAAGGGTGAAAAGCTACATGAATATGATGCAATAATACTTTATTTAGGTATAAGTTATGAAGGAACACTAAATCTTTTTGGTGGATTAGGAGATGACTTTTGTAAGAAAATGATTCAACTAGAAAGTTATCCTGGTAAATTATTGTGTATCCAGCATGAAATGCCAGATTTAGTAGATATGGTTTCAAAAAGGCTTAAAAATGCTTCAACATCTGCATTTGCAAAGATAATAGATTTAGAAGAATTACAAAAGGCAGTTGATAGAACTGAAAAATTTGATAGGGTAGAAAAAACTACAAAACTATGCTTTGGTGATAGCCATTCCTTTTCTATGTATCAAGCTGGTTATATGACTAGTAGAAATGATGGTTTAACTCTTTTCTCGATATTAAGAGATGGAGTAAAAGAAAAGATACTAGAAAAATCTGGTATAAATACAGATGACCTAACACACCTTACTTTTTATGCAGGAAATATAGATATTAGACACCACCTATGTAGAAGAGAAGATTATCTAAAAGCAGTAGAAGTTATGGTATTATATCTTAAAGAGCAACTACTATCTCTAAACATTCCAAATATTGAAATTGTTCATGCTATTCCAATAGAAGACGAAAGTAGAAAATTACCTAAAACTGGATACTATAAAGATACTCCATTCTATGGTTCTTGGCAAGAGAGAACAGAACTTGTAAAAATATTTAACGAGACAGTTGATAGTGTTTGTGAACAATATGGATGGAAAGCTTTATCATGGCCAGAAAATATATTA
>CAJWKQ010000218.1 GCA_913041895.1 uncultured Verrucomicrobiales bacterium | reverse complement strand
CATTCTTTTTTGGTGAATCAAAAATTAAAAGCCGCGATTTCCTTCACGTGCTTTTGGTGCACGCAGTGGGAGAACGCGCACTCGGCATTCAATCTGGGCAAATCGCAGCTATCGCCAACTGGGCAAAAAAAGAGTTCGGGCAATCTGTGCGGTTAACCTCGGTCGGGCCGCGCCTCAGTGTTGCTGCTCGAATTGCAGCAGTGCAAACTGATGCCATCAATAGCTTGAATCTTCGCGATCCCATGAAGAGCCTCAAATCAGTCATTAAGGAAAATAAAGGAGCAAACCACATGCCTGAAATGATGTGCTTTGGTTTGTTGGAATATTTTGATTTGACTCAGATCGAGGCGCTTATTGCGCCGCGTCAGGTAGTGTTGGATTAGTTTTACTTCACCTCCAGCTCTACTACTCCATACACAAGAAATTTGGGGACTTTGATGGTTGCTTTCGTCCCATCAGTAGTCACTGTTAATTCTTGGACTCTGTCGGTTTCTGGGGTGAGAAAGAGAACACGATTCAAGGCCTTACCCAATTCCAGTTTCATGGAAAAGGAAACGTTCTCTGCGGCAATAGGTTTCTCATCATGAATGCCTCTGCCTGCACTTTTCGGTTTGGCGGGTTCGGTTCGATTGTAGTTTACAAAGTGTAAATGCAGTAGCGCATCATTTTTGACCGGTCGACTGATGGAGGTTCTCACAGTTTTGGGTGCGCTGATTTTGAAACGGGTGGTGGGGTTCAATTTTTGGCCTCCCACGCGGTACACTGTCGTATATTTGGCTGACTTTTCTGGGCTAATTAAATCATCAGGCAATACGTCAAAAAGGATATGTTGGTCTAATAATGAATCGCCCAGTTTCAGGAATTGTTTAACAGCTTCTACATTGCCTGCATGTACGGCTTGACGTGGGTATAGTAATACATTTTCAGCTGCTGATTGATTGTGCCGGTAAATATGGTCATGGCGCCGGATAAAATTGTAATATTGAGTTATAACTTTGCGTGCCTCTGGATTAGTAAAACGGGTGTAGAAACCCATAGGTGCTCCTCCATTGGCAATCAATTCGGCTATAGCTGCTCGAGTTCGTGTGCTTTCATATTTGCCCAAGGTGAAGGGTTTTCCTCCAGTCGCTCCGCGAATATAACGGGCAAGGAGTGTGCCTTCACCAAGGTAACCATTTTTTAGGTCCGTATAAAAAGCACTGTTGCCGGTACTATACCAAAGATAATCTTCATCCTTGGCCCAAAGCTCCTTGGGCAGTAAACAACGTTCGTCACTGTTGATCTGACTGAAACGGCCGATATGATTCCATTGCCCTACAATCAGGTTGGGCTTGAGTGAGCGGCCGTATCGCACAAAGACCTCATCGAAACAATCCTTCATGGCGATTTGAGAAAAGCGAAGTTGCTCACGTTTGAAGGGGGTGCTCTTTGCTGGATTATGCCAGCTCCCAATCTCGGCAAACTTATGTGTGGCCAGTTGGCTGATATCAAATTTTAGTTTCAATTCAGCGGCAGTAAACCGTTCCTTAAGGTAGGTCCGAAACTTATTTTGGCAGTGTTTGCACAAACAGTTATGTCGGTAGAAATAGTTAATCATGAAGCCATCGACTCCAGTTTTGACCCCGTGCCGCACCCATGCCTTAAGCACGGTGCGCCAGTGCGGGTTGTTAAGGCAGGCCCAATACTCCTTCATACCACCAATGGAGTAGCTGTTATTAGTGATGGGGCTGCCATCGATATTTTTTTCCAATAGCTGCAACGGGTCTTTCACTGGTTTCGGGCCCAGTTGTTTTTCATCCCAAAGATCTCGGTAAAATTTAAAAAATCCACGCGGACCATCTTTACTCTGGGGATCCCCCACGAGGAACTCGATATTGAAGTGGCCGATTGCCAGAACATTTAATTGGTGTAGGTCGCGGTTACGCTGGGTGAACCAGTCCCGGTTTTCCTTAAGGCCTATTTTGGGGAAATGTCCTGGATATCCCTGGCCATGTTTGGTGTTGCCCAGACTCCAGTAATGAGCGCCGTAAAATCCGATCTGGGCTAGCTCCGGTTTTGCTTCCCTAACGAAGGGTAGGTATTGAGGGTCGTCATAGTTTGCCCAATGTGCGATCATGGTTGTGAATTCCAATGGGCGTTGAGTGGCGCTTTGGCAGGTGAAATAAAGCAGAGGAAAAAGTAATAGAATTTTTTTCATGCCGATTGGCGTGAAGTCTGGCACAATCCCAACGAATCGCCAGCACCGTTTGGCCCTAATTGATCGTGAGTCGTACTATTCTTTATTTTCTGTTCGTTATGTTCGTGTGGATGCCGACCGAGGGGGCACGGCGCGTACGTGATTTTGAAAAGGCTCCACACAGTTACTGGGAAAGGCCTCTCAAGGATCGTTTCACTCAAATCAAAGCTGCATTGGAGTCGGGGAAGCTGCCGTTGGATCACTCCAGTGAAAAGGTCTTTGTGACAAGCTTGCTAAAGGCGTTGAATATTTCACCTGCCACCCAGACATTGGTTTACTCCACTACGAGTCTTCAATTGCGGAGGATTTCACCGCGCAATCCACGTGCCTTATACTTCAACGAGGATATTTACGTGGGCTGGGTTCCAGGTGGTCAAATTGAGATTGCATCGATCGATCCAGATCTTGGCGGTATATACTATATTTTTGATATCCCGAGGGTTTCAGGTCCAATAAAGGTGGAACGAAGTGCCAGATGTTTTAATTGCCACGCAGAGTTTGAGATCGGTCGTATTCCCGGCTTATTGTTAAAATCAGTAATTCCCGGACCGGGTGGAGGGAGTCTTGAATCATTCCGGAATGATCAAACCGGTCACAGTATTCCCCTTAAAGACCGTTTTGGTGGTTGGCACCTTACCGGGAAGCATGGCATCACTCAACATTGGGGCAATATGGTTGGGGAATTATCTCCGAGTGGCCTAAAGAAATATCCTAATCTACCTGGTAGACAGTTCCGATGGGAAACCTACCCAGTAGCAAGCAGTGATGTGCTTGCGCATTTGCTGCAGGAGCATCAGGTCGGTTTTGTGAATCGAGCGATAAAGGCAACTTACGATACACGATCGGCACTGACAAAAGGAGATGCTAAAGAAACGATTGATGAGCACGCTGACATTTTAACGAGATATTTACTGTTTGCCGATGAAGCCCCACTGCCTGAAGGTGGAATTGAAGGGAACCAGTCACTGAAGGCGCACTTTCTGAAAAATGCCCGAAAATCCGCGCAGGGCAATTCTCTTCGTGAGTTCGACCTGCGCACCCGGCTCTTTAAGTATCGCTGTAGTTATATGGTTCATAGTGCGGCGTTTAAGGGTTTGCCTCCGCCTTTGAAGGAGCAAATAATTTTGCGCTTTAGGATAGCTTTGGATATATCGCGTAGGAGCCCAGTATCACTTCACTTGCCAGATCCGGAGAAGCAGTCGATTCATAGAATTCTTAACTCGACCCTGAGGCCTTATTCCCAAGCCAAATAAGACTGAGCCAAGGGAGCTAGGGGCATTTCATTGGGAAACTGCTACCTAAATCGACATCAAAAAGCCTCTAAAATTGGGAGTTTTATTGTAGGAATTACTCTTAATAAAAAAAATTAAATTTCTGACAGGATTGGTGCATTGGATGGGTACTATGGGTTGTGAAAGTTAAAAACACACCATTGAAACCGGCCATCATGAATAACAAGAAATCAAATTTCACCCGTCGACTTTTGGCGATGACCGCTCTTACATTGGGTATACTGGGTGGTGCATCCAGTGCTCAAGCTCAATTCCGTACTGGAGTCAGTCTTTCAGTGGCTCCTCAATCTGGTTATACATATTTTAATCCTGTGCAGCAACAGATGTTATTAGCCATGAAGCAACGCCAAAATGCACTCAGTAATTACGGCACGGCGATCAATTTACAGGCTGCCAGACTATCTGCTCAACGCCAGCAGATTGAAAGTTTTCAGCGGGCTCAATATTCACGATATCAAGCTATGTTGCATTACCAGAGAGCTCAGCAGATGTTAATACAGCAAAATACCGTAATAAATCGTGCAAACCAGAATGTTAAATATCGCCGATAAAAACTCAAGAAACGGCAATGGAGGTTGGTTTAAGACTGATTGGATCAGTTAGGGGCTTTGGCCGGTAGGCCTAGGCCTCTTCTTTCTTTTTCGCTGCGATTAACGCGGAGAGAACTTGGCTAACATTCACAAAAAGATTTAAATCTTTTTGGTTAAACTCTGCCCGTATCGACGTGGAGTCTATGCAAATAAGGCCTAGAGGATTTGGGCCGAAAACTAGAGGAGAATACATCCCGGCTTTAATATTTAATTTTTTAAGAGATGCAGAACTGAACGTGCCTTCTTCTGCACTCCAAATAAAGGCGCGTTGTTGTTCTATGGTTTTGTTGGCTAGGCTAGTGCTGAAGGCTGGTTCAAATAATGGGTAATTAGCTGCAACGACCAATTCGGTTCCGGAGTTTTCCAGAAGGAGGATGCATCCTCGTTCTCCGGTTTTGAATTGTCCTACAATATCCTCAATGGCTAGGCAGAGGGCATCATTCAGGCCTTCATAACCAAAAATATTGACCAATCCTCCAAAGATTCTGCTAGGGATTTCTGTGTCTGGTTTTTCATCCTCCTGATAGGCTTTTTGTCCGATCACTTTGATTCGGGTACTTGCAGCTCCCTGATTTTCCCCAGTTTTATCAAGGTGTAGTCGATCCTGCAGGTGAACATCAAAAAGTTCGTTTAAATTGAGATTCCCTTCAGAGGCATCAGCCTGCTCAATGGTTAATGCAGACTCTCCAATTTTGAGTATGTCACCTGAGAAAATGCGCACCGGCCCTATAAGGTGTGCGTCATTTTTTTGAGATCCGTGAGTGCTGTTGTTGTCTTCATACCAATAGCCGTCGGACGAGAGCCAGATTCGTCCATGGCACCGGGTGACGGTTGGATCGGGTATTTGAATGTCTACAGGAACATCCCCTCCACGGCCAATAAGGATTTCCTCCTTCTGGGAGGAAACAACCCAGTCTTTTTCAGGGGCTTGTACCGATATTTTGATGGCTGACATTTTTTTATCAGATTGTTAGCCTTTGATAGTCGATTTTACAGCCCTCCTGATTCCTGAGCAACGTGTTTATGTTCTGTCACTAAAGAAAATCAGAGTACAAAGGTCGTACTGTTACTCAAGATGGCTCAAGGTCTATTGCGGTTATCATGAATCGGGATTACATTAAAATAATGAAGCTTCCCGTTTTGCTCTTGGTTGCGGCTTTCTTTTCATTGCCCTTGTTAGGGGCCAATAACCCGCCTCCACCCAAAATTCCCAAGCTGGATATTCGGCTCACCCATCAGGGTTTCAAGACTGATCCAGAAAATTTTGTGGTGGTCTGTAATTCAGCTGCCATGGTCATTGCCCGCTATTACCCCAAGCGTCAGTTTAAACCCATCCTCATTCCCAAGGCC
>CAJWKQ010000217.1 GCA_913041895.1 uncultured Verrucomicrobiales bacterium | reverse complement strand
AAAATTAAACAACTCCTAAAAACCGGGCCCTAGCCTTCCAGGAAACTGCATTTCATAATTTATAGACGAAATAGCATAAAGCGCAGCTGTCTCACTGCGCAAAATTACTTGACCTAGTGTTATTGGATGATGTCCCGCAGTTAAAATGTCGTTTATCTCAGCAGGAGTAAAGTCACCCTCTGGACCAATCCACACTCCCAATGTTTCGGGCAGCTTGTTATGTTCAGAATAAAAACTATCCACATATTCGCGTGAATGCCGGGTATGACCCTGAAGAGATGCTATAAGCGGTAAATCAAAGTTTTCGTTTCGATCAAGAAATTCCTTAGGAGTGACGGGTTCTTCAATAACTGGAAGCCACGGACAACCGCACTGTTTTATAGAATCAATGGCAATGGCAGTCCATTTATCCAGCTTGGACTCTACATCATCCACACGCACAACTGACCGCCCTGCCATCAAAGGCACTATACGATGAACACATAACTCAGTAGCCTTTTGAATAATAAAATCCATCGACTTACCTTTCGTCATTGCCTGAAGAAGGGTCACACGGTAGGGCAAAGGCTGAACTTTATTACGTTGTTGCACATCGAGCCGCACATCATTCTTATCGGCAGCAGTAACGACGCACATGAGTTCAGTGCCTTGTCCATCCAATACAACAACGCGCTCACCTTCACGAATACGTAACACATTGAATGCATGGTGAACTTCGCCCCTAGGAAGGGAAATTTCATCACCAGAAAATTCTTCAGGAGGAAGATAAAAGCGATGCATTACCTAAAAAAAACCTTAGCCTTCTCCAGAAAACTTTTACTCTGAGGATTCACATCATCTCCACATAATTCTGCGAATTCCTTAAGCTTGGTTTTCTGTTCTTTATCAAGCCGAGCCGGCACTTCAACGTTAACCTTTACGTTCAAATCACCTGTACCGTATCCCTGTAAGTTCTTCACACCGCGGCCTTTGAGGCGGAATGTTGTCCCAGATTGCGTGCCGGCGGGTATCTTAATGCTCGCCGAGCCGGACAGGGTAGGAACTTTTAATTCGCCACCCAATGCGGCAGTAACAAAACTAATTGGAACATCACATATCAGATCATCTTCTGACCGGTCAAAGATTTCATGTGGCCTAACGTGCAGCACAACATACAAATCTCCACATGCACCACCTCGCACCCCTGCTTCGCCATTACTTGCACTACGCAGACGTGTGCCTGTATCAACCCCTTCGGGAACCTTTAGGGTAATCTTTGATTTTTTTTCCAAACGCCCACCACCCCTACAGCTTTTACAAGGCTTTTCTAGAACAGTGCCTTGACCTTCGCAATTCGGGCATGTTTGTTGCATCCGGAAAAAACCCCTCTGTGATACGACCTGCCCCTGGCCTCCACAAGTGGAGCAACTTTTACGGCCTGAGCCCTTAGACGCACCAGAGCCATCACACGTGTCGCATTCATCTAGCTTGGTAATAGATATCTTCTTCTCACACCCCAAAACAGCCTCTTCAAAATCTATCTCCATATCATATCTAAGGTCTGATCCCCTTTGCGCCCCACTAGGATCTCGACGTTCTCCACCGCCAAAAAACTGCTCGAATATACCTCCACCACCTCCACCGCTGAACACCTGATTAAAAAGATCAAAAGGATCGACTGCTCCACCTTGAAAACCACCTCCACCTCCAGCCTCAAAGGCAGCATGCCCCATCGAATCATAGGCGGCGCGCTTTTGTTCATCACTTAGAACCTCATACGCTTCACCTACCTCTTTGAACTTTTCCTCTGCACTCTTGTTATCAGGATTTTTATCAGGATGATACTGCACGGCCTTTTTCCGATAGGCCTTTTTAATTTCCTCTCCTGACGCACCCTTCGACACGCCAAGCACTTCGTAATAGTCAAGCTTGGACATTATTCTTCATTCGCGGCCTCCGAAGCCTTGGCCACCACCACGCGAGCAGGTCGCACCAATCGGTCGTTTAGTTTAAATCCACGTTGAATTTGTTTTAAAATTTCACCTTCTTCAGCATCTTTTGACTCTTCCTGAGAAATAGCCTCGTGCAAATTAGGATCAAATTGTTCACCTACTGCATCAATCGGCTCCACTCCTTCCATTTTTAATACACTAAGGAGTTGGTCGTATATCATTTGGACTCCATCACGCACAGATGAATCTGCATCCTTTACTGCTGTGATAGCCATTTCAAAATTATCCAATACAGGTAATAACTTTTCCAAAATACCCTGATTAGCGAATTGTCGGACCTCAGTCTTGTCACGCTGCGCTCGCTTCCGATAGTTATCATAATCGGCCGTCAATCTCACGACCCTGTCGTTTAGATCATCGATTTGCTCTTGAGCTTCTTTTAGATTGCTCGGCCCACAAGGAGCTTCATCATCAGTTTCTAAAGCAGCCTTTTCAGCCAGACGTTTCTCCAATGCGGTCATCTCTGGAGGAGGGCGACCATCTTCCATAACGTCTTTCGCTGGCTCTTTTTTTTTCTTCATTTTTTCCCAGAACTTCATTCTTCCTTTTTAGCAATCTTTATTTCGACTCGCAAATCCCTTAACTGCCTAGCCTCTACTCCTGCCGGGCTGTTAGTCATTAAGCAAGATCCTTTAGCCGTCTTAGGAAAAGCAACAACATCTCTAATGCTATCAGCTCCACAAAGTAGAGCAATTAAACGATCAAAGCCCAATGCAATACCCCCATGCGGAGGGCAACCGTACTTAAACGCCTCAAGCATGTAACCAAACCGAGACTGAGAAACCTCTGAAGACAACTGAAGAACCTCTTCAAAAATAGTCTTTTGGACTTCTGGTTGATGTATCCGAATAGACCCACCTCCTAACTCCACACCGTTGACCACAATATCATAATGTTGTCCACGAACAGACTTCGGATCACTTATCAGATTAGGTATATCTTCTTCAACCGGTGAAGTGAATGGATGATGACTGGAGTACCATCTATTCATTTCCTTATCAAAGGCAAGAAGCGGAAAATCGACCACCCACAAAAAGTTGAACTGGTCCTTAGGCACAACCAACTTCCCAAGACTTTGTAATTTCTCAGCTGCATATAAACGAATTTTACCCAGTATCTCACATGCATTGAGCCATTCATCTGCTGCAAAAAGGATTAAATCTCCTTCCTCAATATTTAATTTTTCCTGAAGTGCAGCTTTTTCTTCCTCGCTGAAAAACTTAACGATGGGGGACTTCCATTCTCCATTTTCCACTTTGATAAATGCCAACCCTTTAGCACCAAAGCTTTTCGCCGTGTCAGTCATGGCCTCCATTTGCCCCTGGGTTACACAAGCATACCCTTTTGCGTTAAGCGCTTTAACGACACCGCCTCCGTCTATCGCACCACTAAAGACCTTAAATTCACTTGAAGCAAAATTCTCCGTGAAATCCACTATCTCTAGCCCAAACCGTGTATCTGGCTTATCACTTCCCCATCGATCCATGACTTCCTTGTAGGAAATACGAGGAAAAGGAGTCTCTATATTGCAACCTAATGCCACCTTCCACACACGCTTCAAATAAGCCTCTATTAATTCATATATATCATCACGCTCAATGAAAGACATCTCAATATCAACTTGAGTAAACTCAGGCTGCCGATCAGACCTAAGATCTTCATCACGATAACACCGCGCCAGCTGAAAATATTTATCCACTCCTGAGCACATTAGAATCTGCTTAAACTGCTGCGGAGATTGAGGCAAAGCATAAAACTCACCGGGCGATATACGGCTTGGCACAAGAAATTCTCTTGCTCCTTCCGGTGTTGATTTAAAGAGAGTAGGTGTTTCGACTTCAAGAAACCCCTGCTCTTCCATGAAAACTCTTGTTGCTGTAGCAACTTTACTACGCAACTGCATATTCCGCATAATTTCTGGACGCCTTAAGTCAATGTAACGATACTGAAGTCTAAGCTCTTCATTTACCTTGGCGGCCGTTTCCGGATCATCAATTTGAAAAGGCAAGACAGCAGCTTCATTATTAACTTCCATTGAAGCAGCCACCACTTCTATTTGGCCTGTCGGAATTTTACTGTTCTCGGTTTCATCTGGTCTTTGCCGCACCTTCCCGGAAACAGTGATAACGCTCTCACTATGCAATTTGGAGGCCACCTCAACAAGAGCGACATCTGTTTCCTGAGGATCAAATACCAATTGAGTGCGGCCTTCGCGATCACGCACATCGATAAAAATAACCCCACCCAGATCACGACAAGAATGAACCCATCCAGATAAGACCACATCCTCTCCAGCTTGTTCTAAACATAACTCGTTACAATGATGGGTTCTCTTCATTAAATTTTACCCCCTCTGGGAAAATGGAGGCGGATATTGGCTGAAACATGACAAAAATTAAAGTTTTTTTCAGTATCTAAAGAACTGACAGGCAGGCCTAATGTTATGTTGGCCAGAGAAAGACAACCCTAATTTTATATGAACTATCTGGAGTCGTTCCAAAGAATCCTCAAATTATGAGTCTGGCGACAGGCAACGATGATATCCGGCTTGCCGTCGCCATTGAGATCGCCAGCCTTAATGTCCTCAACGGCAGTTTCCTTGCCGCTCAGTTGGTAGGTTTGCCAATGCGTGTACGCCTTGTTCTTGGGCACGTACAATTTCACGCCGGGCACACCGGGGGTATTCATGCCGCGCCAACCGGCCACGATTTGATCACCGCCCGTGCCGAGGAAATCCGCCGTTGCCAGCGCGTGCCCATCCTTCAGGGAATCGTCCAGCTCTAGTCGCTTCCAGTCGGCACCGGCCTGCAAATACACTGCCACGCTTGTGCCGTGCTTGGGTTCGATGGTGGTGAAGAAGCGCTGCCCCGTTGGGGTTTTGCCGTCGCGCACCTCGCCGGAATAGTTTTTGGAAAACTGCTTCGAGCCCCACTTGCCGGCCTTGTCCCGCCCAAACCAAAACACGCCCTTTAGGCTGGCCTGCAAAAACTCCTCACGACCGTCGCCGTCCCAATCAACGAGATGAAAGTTGTGGCTGTCTTCCACAAAATCAGAAATGAGCGTGCGCTTCCACGGTTTGGTCGGATTTTTTGGAATGTGATAAGCCCACACTTTTGAGCCACCTTTTTTGCCATCCGCACCACGTGGGCCGTAAAGTGGCTTCACAACCAAGTCAAATTTACCTTTGCCCGCTGCGACCCAGTGCATGCGATGGGTGCTCGGCTCATGCTCCAGCCGAATGGGCGTCCAGTTGCCGCTGCGATCGGCGGTGGGATTCAGGTAAAACACAGAGCCTGACCGTTTGGCATCATTGGACTCACCGATATTCCATTGTGCGCCCACTCCAATTTCGGCCTTGCCGTCCCCATTAATATCGCGGGCGGTCACGCACACGTGATCACGCGGCGTGAGCTTGCCGCTCACCTGATGCTTTTCCCAAGAAGGATTCTCATACCACACCACCTTGTCACGATCGCACAAGA
>CAJWKQ010000216.1 GCA_913041895.1 uncultured Verrucomicrobiales bacterium | reverse complement strand
CATGAAAAACAGCATTACTAAATGGTGGATAGTAAATTTTGATTTCGTTAATTCAAGATCAAAAGAATTTATGAATGATTACGTTGAAGTACTTAAAAAATATGGTCTTCCAGATCAGTAATTTGTTTCCTGAATATTGAAGTTAACGATATGGCTAATAAAGAGATAGAACGTAAGATTGCAGTAATCTTTACTACTGACGTAGTTGGTTATAGAAAATCTGTTGAGGTCAATGAGGAGCAGACCATTAAGAATTGTTGAACTTTCAAGGATTAGAATACTTTTTTTCGTTATTGCATTTGTCTTAATATTGGAGTTCTTATTATAGGAATAATTCGTTTGAATTATATGACCCTTTGCTATAAATCATTATGAAGGCATTGGGGTTGCTGCAGTTTCTTCAGTATTTGTTTTTAAAAAAAATTAAATTGTCTAAATTTGAGAAGTGTTCTATTATTCCCAATCTTTTTTTTTTTTAAAATCATGATTTGACAAACTAATCTAAAATATATATGGAGGGCCGATGCACAAACTTTAAGTTAAAAGTATTCACAAAAGTTTATAAATTAGACTTGGTTCAATTTAAATCTAATAATTAAGATAAAAGGACATTATGGAATTCAAGAAAATATTAATCCTAGTATCTACGCTATTTTTTAGTTTTGGCACTTCATGGGCTGACACTATTAAAATTGGTTTCAATGTACCATTGACAGGCTTTGCAGCCGCAGATGGTGAATCCGCTCTCAACGGAGCTAAGTTGGCTGTAAAGCAAGCCAACAATACAGGAGGTGTCAACGGGAAACAGATCGAGTTAGTAGTTTATGACGATCAAGCCTCTCCTAAGGAAGCTGTGCCGATTGCCAATCGTTTGATTGAAAAGGATGGTGTTAAGGTGGCTGTTTCTGGTAGTTATTCAGGTCCGACTCGTGCGGCAGCTGGAACCTTTCAATCTGCTGGGATTCCTTATATTTCGGCCTATGCTATTCATCCGGATATCACCCGTGCTGGAAATTACGTTTTTCGTACTTCATTCATGGGTGAGGTTCAAGGACGTGCTGGGGCTTTACTTATTGGACAAACTATGCAACATAGACGTGTGGTTGTTATCACCCTCAAAAACGACTTTGGGAAATCACTCGCTGCTGGATTTAAAGCAGAGGCTGCCAACTTTGGGATTAAGATTGTAAATGAATATGAATACTCAATATCAGACAGGCAATTTGGCCCAATTGTGGCCAAAGTAAGGGCAGACAAACCTGACGCCATTTATGCTTCCGGTTATTTCTTCACCGCTGGTCCATTGGTCAGTCAACTGCGATCTGGTGGAGTAAATGCCCCAGTGATTGGACAAGAGGGCTATGATGGTGAGCAGTTCATAAAAATTGCTGGAGCCTCGGCAGAGGGAGTTATTATAACCACTTCACTTGATCGAGACTCTAATTCTCCGGAAGCTCGTTCATTTATCTCTGAATATGAAAAATTCTCTGGGAACAAGGTTGATATGGTATCAGCTTCTACTCACACAGCCATTAAGGTTGTGGTTGCTGCTTTGAGAAAGGCTGGTACTATCAGTCCAGATGCAATTCGTAAAGCAATCAGTCAGACAAAACTCTTAGCAGCCACAGGACAGATTTCTTTCAATAAACTTGGTGAAGTCCGAAAAAACGTTGAGGTCCAGATTGTACGAGATGGTGACTGGCACTACCATTCTACAATCCGTGATCAAACTCTGTTAGCTCCACCCAATTACTGATCTCAATTAATTCAAAGGAAGCTACTCAATTTAAGAGTGCTTCCTTTGTTTTCTTAAAAATTAATGAGCGATGCTTTACCTTGAACTTTTCATTCAAGGACTCCTCCAAGGTAGTATTTACGCATTGATTGCAGTTGGTTTGACAATAGTTTACGGATTGCTACGTATCCTACATGTTGCCCATGCTGGACTATATACCTTGGGAGGTTACTTCGGAGTTCTGGTGTTCAACATTACTGGTAGTCTGGTATTGGGAGGTCTGGTTGCAATGCTAGGCGTTGGAATTTTTGGCATAATTATCTACCGCTTGTGTTACCAACCAATTCTTGATCAACCCCCCTACGTCCCTCTTATTGCATCTATAGGACTATTCATCGCGATGGAGGAATTGTACCGAATACTTTTCGGCTCATACGGAGTTACATATTCTAATCCTCCTCTGCAAGATATGATGCCAGTAGGTGGGATTTATCTTCGTCAAGGAGAATGGGTGACTATTCTGGCCAGCATTGTTTTGATTGGTGGCCTTGCTTGGCTCTCCCGTAAAACTCGGTTGGGGCTTGCATGGCGTGCCACAGTAACGGATGCAGAGATGGCAGAATCTTTTGGAATCGATCCTATTAGGGTCCGTTATCTCAATTTCTTCATCGGCTCAATTCTTGCGGGTGCGGCTGGAATGATTGTGGGAATTCTCAATAACCTCGTAGAACCAACTATGGGTAGTGTACCCAGCTACAAAGCACTCGCAATTATTGTTTTGGGAGGACTTGGTAGCGTTAGGGGGACACTTGTTGCCGCACTTTCCCTCGGAGTGATAGAGTCCTTCGGCACAATTTATCTTGGTGAGGTACTGAATCGTGATGCTATTGCTTTTGTCTTTTTAATTCTTGTACTAATGGTGCGTCCTAAAGGGATGTTCCGCGGAATGTGAAATGGGATTTGAGATCAGTTTACTTACCGCTATGATGATTAGTATCATTGGCAGTTTAAGTCTTAACCTTATTACAGGATTTTGCGGACAAGTTAGCTTGGGTCACGTTGCTTTTGTTGGGATAGGTGCTTACACAGCCAGCCTGATGACAAAAGCAGCTATTCCATTCTTTGCTGCTCTTGTAGCAGGAATGATCCTTGCCGGAATTTTTGGAATTATTGTTGGATTGGCCAGCTTACGTGTTAGGCACGATTTTCTTGCTATCACGACTATGGGTGTTAACTTCGTTTTTCTAGGCTTTGTTCGCCAACAGGAGTGGCTTGGAGGTGAATTGGGGGTTTCTTCAATCCCTGATCCTGGTTTAGGTAAGTTGGGCTTTCTGGCTCTAGTTTTTGGTTGCGTAGTACTGGTTGTTTTGTTGAGTGTGCAAATCCGGAGGTCTTGGATGGGGTATGTATTTAAGGCAATTTCCGAAGACGAGGATACTGCCTCAATGCTAGGTTTGGATGTTTCCCAATACAAGCTTATCGCTTTTGCACTAGGCACCTCTTTGGCCGGACTTGCCGGAGGACTATATGCCCACCATGTCCGATTCATCTATCCTGACAGCTTTGCATTCGTTGAGTCAATAACTCTACTAGCAATGGTAGTTGTCGGGGGGAATGGATCAATTTGGGGAGTGATTCTGGCTTCAGCATTTTTAAGTTTGCTACCTCAATGGTTCCAGTTTGTTGATGACTATAAGCTCCTACTATACGGTAGCTTACTATTTGCTGTAATGCGCTTCAGCCCGGGAGGCTTAGCAGGATTTGCTCAACTTCTTATAAACCATAACCGAAAATCATCTAAGTCTAAGGTGGATAAATGAGTCTGCTAGAAATCAGAGATATTTCGGTTAGATTCGGTGGAGTCCACGCATTGGAACAAGTTTCTCTGAATTTGAATCCAGGAGAAATCCTTGGATTAATAGGGCCTAACGGTGCAGGAAAAACTACGATGTTGCGAGTAATTACCGGAGTAGTAAAGGCAAATCATGGCGAAGTTAAACTAGAAGGAGAATTGCTGAACAATTTGCCAATACATGTTCGTGTGCGCAAAGGTATGGGGTTTGCGCAACAGATTATGCGTCCCTTCCGTGAAATGACTTTGGTCGAAAACGTGGCACTAGCCGCCGGATTCAAACACACTCAGTATCCATGGCTATCTTTGTTTCGATTTGAGCGCAACGAGGCATTGCGGGAAAGCAGAAAGTGGTTAGCAAAGGTCGGAATTGAAGATGTTGCAGATTCTTTCCCTGAAGCCGTTCCGCTAGGATATCTCAAGCGTTTGGAGGTCGCCCGCGCCTTAGCAATTCGCCCCCGGATGTTGTTACTTGACGAACCTCTAGCAGGTCTCAATCAAGCTGAAGCATCAGCTTTTGCTGACATCCTTTTTGAACTAAACCATCAGGGACAGACAATTCTGCTCATTGAACATAACCTTGCCGAAGTGCGGCGTATATGTACGCGCCTAGTGGTCTTAGATAACGGACAAAAAATTGCGGAAGGTTATCCTGAAAAAGTATTGATGCAATCCTCTGTTCAAGAGGCCTACATTGGTAAAGGAAATCTCAATGCTAAAAATTGAGAAACTCACATGTGGTTACGGCCCATTGAATGTAGTGCATAAGCTTGATTTGATAGTTGAGAAAGGCAGTATTCATGCACTTATTGGTGCGAATGGAGCTGGAAAAACTACAACCTTGATGACCATTGCTGGGCACCTCCCGGTACAATCCGGAAGTATAATAATGGAAAACGATCTGATAAATCGTGTTCCTACGAAGAAACGGGTTCAGAAAGGGATTGCTCTTGTCCCTGAAGGTCGACGTTTGTTCTCGGATTTAACAGTAAGGGAAAATTTAGAAGTTGGTGGTTACTCCCACCCAAAGAAAAACATTCTACAAAACTTAGATCAAATTCTTTCCCTTTTCCCCAGGCTTGCTGAGCGCTTAGGACAACTATCAGATTCACTTTCAGGGGGTGAGCAGCAAATGCTTGCCATTGGCCGTGCGTTGATGGCCGAACCCAAACTCTTGCTACTAGATGAACTTTCGCTTGGCTTAATGCCAAGAATGGTTGAAGAGTGCTACATCGCTCTTGATCAGCTGAAGAACGATGGAATGACAATCTTGCTTGTGGAGCAAAATACTAGACAGGCACTTGCTGTAGCTGACAATGTTTGTGTCTTGGAATCGGGTATCGTTGCATGGAGTGGTACGGCTGTTATAATCAATTACATTCGCAAGCAGTATTGTCTCTTTGCCTAGTGCATGCGTAGGAAATTTACTGTCTGCTGCATTAGATATATTTGCTTCAATATTAAATATATTAGATTGCGCGAGGGTTTTACTTGCCGTTTTAGCCGTTTCTACGCATTGCTTGAGTGTGGACTCACGGGTAATGTCCTCTAAGCTTTTCGCAATTAGTTCGTCACGCTCTTTGCGAGCACGAACCAAATCATGTAAAGTTTTATCGCTAGGCTGGCCTGTGCTAGGCAGCTGATAAATATTGGTGTATTCTGGTTTTACAGTTACATGCTCATCTGATGCATATTTCTTCTCTAATGCTTTAAAAAGTGCTATTGAAAGTATTTTTGAGTCTTTAGCATTGTAATTAGTTATATCGTTATATGCATTAGTGCGATTTGTCCCAGGGACTATGATTACTGCAGATCCATCTTCCTGGGCTGCCGTTATCTCTTTATCCAAGGCGGCTAAAGCTTCTTCGTTTATTTTTTGAGATTCTGCAATCAGGCAATCATCTAAGTCGAAGCACAAAGTTTTTGTTGGCATC
>CAJWKQ010000215.1 GCA_913041895.1 uncultured Verrucomicrobiales bacterium | reverse complement strand
AAAGCGAACGCGGAAGTTGCACCTACCTGAATCGCTTTACGACGTGAAATATGAGGCATAGACAAAATGCTGAAGTAGTCAGTGTGATTTGGGAAGGATTATTCCGAAACAATAAATTTGGCATCCAGGCACTCTAAAGGTCATTCTTGCTGGCTCATGGAGTATCTACTGGATCATGCCTTTGATTTTTATGGCTGCGACTGGGCCGCAATGGTTTTCACCTTTATTTCCCTTTATCTGCTCGGCAACAAAAGCCGCTTGGGATTCCTTATAGGAATCATTGCGAACGTGTTTTGGTTCAGCTATGGCTATCAAACAGATAGTATTGCTAATATGTTTTGTTCATTTGTTGTAATCTGCTTGCAGGCCCGCGGATGGCAAAATTGGCATCCAAAAAACCCCGGTGACCAACCCGACCCTTTGCCAACTGATTAATGAAGCTTGCCTCATGACTGGCAGAATGGTTGTCTAGTCAATACCTATGAAACCTCGCACTTTCCTCGCCGCACTGACCGCTGCTGTGGTCGTCTTCCTTTGGCAATCGGTTTCCCATATTGCTTTGCCTTGGCATCAATCTACGTTTTCTGAATTCAAGGATATCAGCGCGGTACAAAATGTAATCGAACAAAATGCCGATGGTCCTGGCATGTATGTAGTACCTTGGGCTGACCCTGACGACAAAGAGGCCATGAAAAAAGCGATGGAGCAAAAAGATAAGGGTTTCTCTATGTTTGCCTCCGTACGACCCAACGGTTCCAACGCCATGGGAGTGAGCCTAGGCCAGCAGTTTTTGTGGAATTTTATTGGTGCTTTTTTCGTCGCCTTTCTACTCACCAAGCTGAACCTGAAAGACACGTCGTGCAAGGTGGGTACCACGGTTTTTTTTGCGCTGTTCACCGTCGTGACTGGCATCCTCCCCAACTGGTCCTGGTGGGGCTTCGGCAACAGCTTCATTGCAGTAAATATAGCCGACACACTTATCAGCTGGTCCCTTGCGGGCTTTGTACTGGCTAAATTGCTGCCATATGTGGATGAGACGTCAAACGAACCTGCCGCCCAACCGGAAACAGACGATTAACCGCCTTGCAAATAATCCGCGCGGCTGTTAGTTGACTCATGAACCATTTAACATGAACCGCGTTATTCCTTTCGTCTTAGGGCTGCTCTTGCTGCCATTTCTCCATGCTGCACAGCAGCCGAACATCCTGTTCATCTTCACTGATGACCACGCAGCCCACGCCATTAGTGCTTACGGCTCAAAGATCAACACTACTCCTCACATGGATCGCTTGGCCAAGGAGGGGATGCTCTTTGAGAAATGTTATGTGAGTAACGCGATCTGCGGCCCCAGTCGAGCGGTCATCCTTACCGGCAAATACAGCCACTTGAATGGCTTCCTAAAAAACCAACGCCAACCCTTTGATGGCTCACAACAAACTTTTCCCAAACTATTGCGTAAGGTGGGATACACCACTGCTGTGATTGGCAAATGGCATCTAAAGAGTACTCCCACCGGATTTGATTACTTCGATGTCCTGATTGGCCAAGGCCCCTACTATAACCCTCCCATGAAGACCACTGATGAGGAAGGAAAAGTCATTACCGAAAAAAATACCGGATATACGACCGACATCATTACCGATAAAGCTCTTGCGTGGCTAAAAAATGATAGAAAGAAAGATAAACCTTTCATGTTGATGTATCAGCACAAGGCTCCACACCGAAATTGGCAACCCGGGCCGAAGCACCTCACTATGTTTGACGGAGAGGATATTCCAGAACCAGAAACGTTGTGGGATGATTACAAAGGGCGCACCTCTGCAGCCGGCAAACAAACGATGACCATTGCCCGTCACCTAAATGATAATGATCTTAAACTGAATCAAGGACCTAGAAACCTCACCCCTGAACAACGTAAGGTGTGGGAAGCTGCCTACGGACCAAAAAACGAAGCCTTCAGAAAAGCCAACCTTCAAGGCGAGGCTTTGGTGAAATGGAAGTATCAGCGTTACATCAAGGATTATCTTCGTTGTGTCCAGTCAGTGGATGACAACCTTGGCCGCGTCCTTGATTATCTTGATGAAACTGGCCTCGCCAAAAATACCATCGTTATCTACAGCAGCGACCAAGGCTGGTATCTCGGTGATCATGGCTGGTACGACAAACGTTGGATGTACGAGGAAAGTCTGGTCATGCCTCTGCTGGTCCGCTGGCCAGGTGTAGTAAAACCGGGAAGCCGCAATAGCGACATTGTCTCTAACCTCGATTTCGCAGAAACATTTTTAGATATTGCAGGCGCTAAGATTCCTAAAGATATGCAGGGAACCAGCATCCTGCCTCTACTCAAAGGACAAACCCCAAAAGACTGGCGCACACATTTTTATTATCATTATTATGAATTTCCCGGAGCTCATAGCGTTGCCAGACATTACGGCGTAACTAATGGACGGCACAAACTCATCTATTTTTACCAAAATAACGAATGGGAACTCTTTGATCTGGGTAAAGATCCAAACGAACTTTCGAGCGTTTACGGTAACTCGGACTACAGTAAGGTTCAAACAGACCTACTGGCAGAACTCAAGCGCCTACGTGTTCAATACAAGGTTCCAGAAAAAGATCCTGATTCTGCAACCAAAACCCCAAAGCCACCTAAAAAGAAAAAATAGGCAGCCTTACTTGCCCAACGTTTTTACAAACGCCTCAAATCCCGCCTTCATGGCGGGATTTTTTTGGTAATGCTCAGTCAAGGACTTGGAACGAAGATTATGCCCTGAAGCGTGCAGGAGGTAAGCTGCCTGCGTGGCCACTGCCTGATCTTTCAATTCAAGAGCGCTAAATAAAGCCTTCAAATTTCCCGCATGTTGCTTGAGCAGCTTTTCAGCTTGTAAGCGCGGGGGGGTATACCGACCATCATTGTCCCCATCAATAAAGACAGGGTTAGTGGCTCCCTGTACTCTCGGAGCATGTTTGGTTGAGGTTTGTTGATATGGCCGTGGACTTTCCCAAAACGGTTCGGTAATGCCCGGGCCAGTTGCCATAGCCACCAGATGCATATCATAATTTTGACGTGGCAAAACCCAACTCACTTTGGCTTTTTCAATTTTTTCTGAAGGGGAAATATTCACAGAACGGATCAACTGACCATTGGCAAAAAGAGAAACCTGATCAGCTCGAACCCATGAGGGCCCCAGAACATCTACACTCACCTTTAAGCCCCCTTTTCCTGTGGCCACGTCTCCGCTTTTAAATTTTCCATCCACCTTCATCTTTACCAATAACCCCATACTCACATAAGCCCGCATTTTACGAAAACTATCGCAGGCCTTGGCAACATCAACCTTGGAAGGGTTTCCATCTGGGCATTCAACATAAGTACGAGCCTGCCCAAGAATAAACCGACTTACATCATGGGTATCACTCGAACCAACCGCCGCCACCTTATGACCCCAATTGAGCATCGCAAACCAGTCCCGATACAAACTCATGATATCAGACTGCATGGCCGCTGAAGTCACGACCTCCATTGCGTCGAAACTATAAGGCGCTCCATAAAGGTTCTGGCCGGTGGCATGATTAAAATTTTCAGCAGACATCGGGCTAAACTTACTATGGATATTGCGCGGATGATTCAGCACGATAACCCGCACTCCAGGTGTCGCACGAATAGACGCCATCAATTTCGTCCAGTCCCCCAATTTATAATCAGGAACCGGACTATCAGGCAAAATAGGAAAGGCATTGAAATGCCCAGTCTGAGTGGTGACCTCATTTCCGATCGCACTGGTAAAAAAAGAGGTGGTCCCAGTACTCTTTTGAACAGGTATATAATTGGCATGATGATTATGGTCAGTAGCAATAGCCAACTCAATACCTTCACCAGCAATGGTATGCATGCGCTCTTCCTCTGAGGAATCGCCGTGCCCACTACGAGTTAGAGTATGGATATGTGTATCAACTGATACGAGTCCTGGAGTCGGAACTTCTCTGCGAATCTTCAACTGCACTTTACGGGTCGCATTACCTGCCACCTCCAAATTTATTTTTTCCATGCTGTATTCAAATCCGCGAGAGGCATAAAGGGTGTAACGACCGGGCAACACCTTAAAGAGTGCTTTACCAGTACTTGTATAGATAACCCCCGACCTGTACGCCAATTTTTGCTGCGGCAAGCTTGGCCAAACCAATGAGCGAGTTCCGGCTTCATCCACAATGGTAATTCTGCAAGGAACCGGGCCTGTCGCATCGCTAACAGTGACTTCCAGACCAGCTGACAACACCTGATCGAGATTGGATAAACGGGCCAATTGAAAATCCCCCACCTCAATGTCATCGGTGGTCTTTGGAGAAACTATTGAAAGGGTGTTTTCACCTTCCAACAAGGCTCCGGCAGGCACTTTCACTGAATGCCAGAGAGCAGGGTCTTCTGCAGCCAGATACCCTATCCGTTTCTGGTTGAGTAAAACAGGCCACCTAACCTTCACCTGCCTTTGGCGCAAGAGAATTATTTGAGGCGATTTATTTTTTGTCGCCTTAAATTTTACATCCACCCGGCGGCCATGAGGTTTTTTATCCTTAAACTCATCCCACTCTGGAAACCCTTCGGTACCAAGATGATACATCCGATGCTCATCAAGAACTTTGATATAATGAGAACGTTCAGCCCCTAAGCCATCAACAATGAAAAGAAGTAAGCAAAGAATCGCGAAATAAAAATGAGCCATAAACAATGTTAACCACCATCATGGCAGCAGGCAACAACTGGCTAGGGCAGAAATGCGCCTTTCCCTACCAATAACTAAACAATCTATCCAAAAACCTTATCGACAATCTCCGTTAGAGCCGATTCGGTGCGCGTTTGTTCTCCATCGGCATTAACCATTTTTAAGCAGGCCTTTCGGGTATATTTGCGAGCTTCAGGGTTGTTCATCCGTTCAGCACACTCTTGAAGATACGGCTCAGCCTGGTTATTAAAATTCTTGTTTTCCAATGCCCGAGTGATGGACTGGCCCACATAATCCTCAACACTTCCCTCCCCCTTCCAATAAAGCTTATCGGACAAGTCCTCCACCTTCTCCATTTCATCCGGGTCAATAACCTTATCAACCATCATGGTATAAACCACTGCATCAATAAGCGCCTCGGAATCTTCCTGCCCCATATAAGGCGGGTTATTGTGAAGAAAACTAAAGAGGTCACTCAACATAGTTAATAGGCTACATTACATAATCTATAAGGACCAGCCTTTTACCTTTTGTCACTCCCTCTCTGCACCTACCATAAGCCCATGCACACGATTCGTTTTTTGGCATTCATTATATTTGCCTGTCATCTTTCTGCTGAGCAAACACTACGGCTCCCAAATATCTTTGGAGACAAAATGGTACTGCAACAAGGTAAGCCCATAAACATTTGGGGCTGGGCCAAGGCGGGAGCAGAAGTGAAGGCGCAATTTGCCGGGCAAAGAAAATCGGTCAAAGCCAATGGTAAAGGGAAATGGACGCTCCAGCTAGATAAACTGGAAACCAGTTTCAAAGGCCGTGAACTAGTCGTCACATCCGGCACAG
>CAJWKQ010000214.1 GCA_913041895.1 uncultured Verrucomicrobiales bacterium | reverse complement strand
TCGATATCGGCAAGGAAAAATGGAGTGATCTGAAGAAAACCGGCATGAGCAGCGCCACCGATGCTGCCGGAGGGGGCCACGCCCATACAGGAATGATGATTTACCTCGGCAAGAATTGGCCGGCCAAATATCGCGGAGGAGTTTTCACACTGAACCTGCATGGATTACGCATGAACCATGACACATTGCACCGCAGAGGAGCTGGATATGTTGGAAAACATGCAGAGGATGTAATGAAAACTAAAGACAAGTGGTTCCGCGGCATTGAACTGAGCTATGGGCCTGATGGAGGTGTGTATGTACTGGATTGGTCGGACATTGGAGAATGCCATGACAATGACGGCGTACACAGGACAAGCGGCAGGATCTACAAAATTAGCTATGGCAAACCGACAAAAGTCGAACCCGATTTAAGCAACGCAACCCTCCGCGGTCTGATCGCGTGGACCGGCATTAATAATGAATGGTACAGGCGACAATCTCGGCGGCTACTTCAGGAACATGCCGCTCTGGGCCATGACATGACGGGTGCAATTCAAAAGATACGATCACTTTATGAGAAAACCGCAGTTCAAAATACAGCCCTGCGTTCGATGTGGGTACTAAATAGTATCGGCGGAGTAGACGAAGAATGGCTATTAAAACAAACTCATCATGGCAATGAACATATCCGGACTTGGGCAATCAAGTTGTTATGCGATGAAGGATCACTTTCCAATAAAACGAAAACCCGTTTCATTCAAATGGCCAGTAAAGACACTACCGGACTTGTTCAACTCCATCTAGCTTCTGCCTTGCAACAACTCCCCTTTGAGGACCGCTGGCCGCTTGCCTCTGCCCTTGTCTCCCACGACACCTATGCCAAGGATCCGGTTCTACCCTTAATGGTTTGGTATGGCATCAATCCCGCAATCCCTAAGAACCGTGCTGAAACGATTAAACTAATTGCCAAGTGCAAGATCCCGAAAGTGCGACAGTTCATTGCCCGGCGATTAGCCAACAAGGAAGATAATACTAAAGATAAAGTGGGGAATTAACTACTTTTCCTCTTCAGCTGGCTTACCAATGGTAATTGGATTAGTGAAAAGCAGTGAATTAGGCAAGAGGATCGTCTGGCCGTTGGATTCTAGCGTGGTATAGCGCAGATCAATTGCACTAACCTCCCCTTCCATACCTTTTACTTCAACATAATCCTTCTTAGAAAAAGGGCGATACACTAGAAGTAATACCCCGGCAAGAATGTTGGAAATGGTATCCTTAATTGCAAAACCCAATGCAAAGCCCGTAAGCCCTAAGCCTGCCACCAAAGCAGAAACATCCACTCCCAATGTCCCCAAAGCGGTAACAATACCGGCCACCAGGAGCGTAACCCGTGCAGCCATTGCCATTAACCTAACCACGGGATACTCAAGTCTCGCCTTGTCCCCCGCTGTAAAGATTGTCTTACGCGCCAATCGTGAAGCCACCCAGAATACCATGAGTAACCCCGCCGCCATCAAAACCTTAGGCCCCCAAACATGGAAGATCAGCGGCAAGTTATCCTGAACAAATTCCTGAAATTGATCCCACATAAAACCTCCTGAACTGGATAATGCCAAATCGTATTCCATCAACAAGTGGGAACTATTGACATCCTCAAACAAAAAAAGGCCCCAATAAAGGGGCCTATGGAGAAGCAAATTGATTAAGCTACTGAGCTAATAGTTTCTCCACTTTTTCTTCCAATCCAGAGCGAGCGCTCATGTCCACCAGATTACCCTTCTTATCAATCAACCACATGGCCGGGATACTGCGGATACCAAATTTGGTTGAAATCTTGTTTTGCCACTTCAGACCATCAAAATATTGCGGCCATGGCATTTCCTTGTCCTTAACAAACTTCTCCAACTTTCCTTCATCTGAATCAAGAGAAATACCCACGATCTCAAAACCCTTGGGATTGAGCTTGGCATAAGTCTTCTTGATATTAGGAATCTCCCTGATGCAAGGCCCACACCAGGTTGCCCAGAAATCGATTAGCACCACCTTACCTTTCATCTTGGTCAGATCCACCTTGGTCCCATCAGTAGCGGTAAACTGGATGTCAACCGGTTTGCCCAAAGCATCCAGCATGTTGAGTTCTGCCTTGGCTTTCGCAACCAAGCTAGCCAATTTAGGGCTTTGGGCTGCTGCTACCTCCTCCAAGATGGCCTTCTTTTCCTTGGGATCCTCCGCAAATTTAGCTGCAGAGAGATACAAAGACCAAGGGCGCTCCTCATCGGGGTTTTCCCGGGCCAACGCTCTCGAATCCTTGATCGCCTGCGCTCCTGCTTTGTCAGGGTCCTTAGCCTTCATCTCCTTGTATTTGGCTAACAGAGCATTGATCTTTGCAGGTAAATCATCGGCTCCAGCAGTATTCTCGCCTTCGGATTCATTAGGTTGAGTTGTGTTTGTGGAGGCAATAAAGGGAGCCGCCGGTTCAATACGTAAGAGGGTGCCATTTAGCTGCATTTGTCCCTCGCCCATGGATATCTTATCTCCTTTTTTAAGCGTAGCTGATGGAAAGGATACAGCACCGCCATCTGAACCATCTTTAAGTATTTTTGCCTTTAAGCCTTCAACGGTGTAGGTGTAGGTAGAACCGTCATTTCTAGGCTGAATTTTATCGGCTAAAACATTGGCAACATTAAAAGTGCCATCTTTTTCAAATTGAATCAGAGCCTCGCGTGTGCCGAATACTTGGCAGACTAATCGTTTGCCTACGATAGTTTCGGCTAGTGAGTTTGCAGTTTTCCCTGAGGGGTCTGTATTCTGGTTTCCGGATGTTGGTCCGGGTCCTTGCCGCATTCCCGGATCAATTTCTTCTAATAAAGGCTCCATTTCTAGCGGGTCGGGTTTATACCAGTACCAAACACCAACCCCTATAGTTACTGCTAAGATTAGCCCTAATACGAGAATCCATGCCAGAATCCTAAGCCATATTGGTACGCCTTTTTTGGGTTTGTCAGGAGCTGTGGATGCAGAGGGTTGCGCAATTGGATCGGCAGGCGGGGTTCCAGCAGCCGGTTCAACAGGAGCTGCTGGCTCCGGTGCAGCTGGGGCTGGCATTGCGGGGAGAGGGGGTAGGTCCGAGGCCTGAGCAGCGATGACTTCAGTCAGTGGGGTCCAGTTGTCCAGTCCCTCATGAAAAGCAAAGTCATCAGGCTTTAAAACACCGCTATCTAGTAGCTGCTGGACTTGATCCAGTGGGTAAGGGCCAAGTTGCTCCTGTCCTCTGGCGATATAAATATCCATTGGATTAGATAATATCAAATGGAGTTATTTTATGAAAGGTCAATATGGCGGGGATGGACAGGGGTTTACGCTTTGGGATTGAGGAGGTATTCTAAAAGGCATCGATGAGTGACAAATTATTCTCTTTAAACGGAAAAGTGGCATTGGTAACCGGCAGTTCCACCGGATTAGGCAAGGTAATGGCAAAAGCCTTGGGCCGTGCTGGGGCCAAGGTGGCCATGAATTATTTTAACAACGAGGAACGTGCGCAAGAAGCCTTTGCAGAGTTTCAGGAAACGGGGGCAGAGGGGGCAATGATTCGGGCCAACGTCACAGACGAAGCAGAGGTAAATCGGCTGGTGTCTGAGGCTACTGAGCAGCTGGGGCCTGTGGATATCGTGGTGCTTAACGCTACGCCGGATCAGCCACAAAAACCCATCGAAGAGTATGACTGGGATTTTTACCAGAGCATGCTCGATTTCTTTATCAAGAGTCCCTACCTCGTTACCCGGGCGGTGTTGCCGCATATGAAGGAGCAGAAGTGGGGGCGTATTATTAATATTGGTTCAGAGGTTTTTCATCTGGGTGTAAAACCCTTTACTGCTTATGTGGCAGCCAAAGGTGGACAGAATGGCTTTAACCGAAGTCTCGCGCATGAGTTGGCGCAGTGGAATATTACCGTAAACATGATTGCGCCGGGTTGGATTCCTGTAGAGCGCCATGAAAAGGATCCACAGGAATTGAAGGATGGTTACTTAGCTGATATTCCCATGGGCCGTTGGGGAGTGCCACAGGACTTGGATGGCACTGTGGTCTACCTTGCCAGTGAAGCGTCCGGCTTTGTAACCGGACAGAATATTCACGTGAATGGCGGCACGACAGTGCACTAGTTCATGGCCAAGCCCCTCACGATTGTTGGTCTCGGCGAGGCAGTCTTTGATGTTTTTCCTGACAAGGAGGTCTTGGGCGGGACCTCGCTTAATGTCGCGGTGCAGGCACATCAGCTTCTTTGTCCCATGGGAGGTCATGGCGTGCTATACAGTCGGATTGGGAATGATGACTTGGGAGAACGGCTTCAAAAAGAGTTTCGCGTTCGGGATCTACCCTTGGACTTCATACAGATTGATATCAACAAACCGACAGGCCAGGTATTGGTGAGCATTAAAGATGAGGCGCCCAGTTATGAGATTGTGGTTGATACGGCCTGGGATCATCTGGAGTTTACTGAGCATGAAATTGAACTGGCTGGTAAATGTAATGCAGTGAGTTTTGGAACCATGAGCCAACGCCATCCAGTAGCTCGCCAGTCCACGCAAAAATTTCTTTCAACAGCAGAACATGCGTTAAAAATTTTTGATGTGAATCTCCGTATGAATCTTTTTAATGCTGAGATACTGGAGGAAGGCTGCAGGGTGGCTGATCTGGTTAAACTTAATGATGAGGAAATTGATACAGTTGCTGGATTATTAAAATTACGTGAAGGCGATTCTCAGAAACAGGTGGAAGAATTACACACGAAATTTGAATTGGATGCGGTAGTTTTTACCCGCGGGCGACGTGGCACCGCTGCCTGCACGACTGATGGCTGGCTGGAAGGTGAGGTTGCCAGTTTTCCTGTCGCTGAAAACGCCGACAGCGTAGGCGCAGGGGATGCTTGTACAGCAGCTCTTCTTACAGCACGGCTTTTGGGAAAGGATTGGCAGGAAGCCCTGAATATCGCTAATCGGCATGGGGCTTATGTTGCTAGTCAATCTGGGGCAACTCCGTTGTTGCCTGAAGAGCTTTGGAAGTCGTATCAATTGGATTGCTAACTTATGCGTGCCTTGGGGTTTTTTTTATTTTTCGTCGTTTCTGTTTTATCTGCAGAGGAGATTATAGAGATCGGCGGAGTGAAGCTTAAGCGAGTGTTGCATCACGATCATGTTACCGGGACCAACGATCATTTTGGTGCGCTGTTATTTGATGGGAATGGCCACCTGGTAAAACATGATGGTAATAAAACGTGGCTTTACTGCGGGGCCAAGGAAGAAAAATGGGTGAGCTTTGTTCGCGAGTTTAATCTGGATACACTTAAAGCAAAGCCACGGATAAAGGTCCTTTCAACTTACAAGAATGACCGGTGGGCTTCAGTGCATTTGGCGGTCAAGGTGTCAGAAAATTTTTTTGTGCTCTTTTATTCAACAGGCAAACAGGTGCGTGCTGCAGTAAGTGTTGCCCCTCAAGGTCCTTTTATAACAGATCCTCATTTTGGGATTCGGCCCTCTCAAGAGTGGGAAAAGAATTGTTCGCTGGAGTCAGATTGCGGCTTTGTGAAGATTTCTGAAGACGCGAGTGAGCTACGGATCTGGAAACTCTACGACACGCTGGGCAAAGGCAGTACCGGCCAGAACG
>CAJWKQ010000213.1 GCA_913041895.1 uncultured Verrucomicrobiales bacterium | reverse complement strand
CTCCTGCTCCAGCTCCTCCTGCTCCAGCTCCTCCTGCTCCAGCTCCTCCTGCTCCAGCTCCTCCTGCTCCAGCTCCTCCTGCTCCCTGAACATACTGCCCGATAAGCTCTTCCTTTCGTTCTGCGAAGAACCTTTCATTTTCAGGGATATCCTTTCCTGCAAAATAGGTAATTTGCAGCCGACCATCAGGGGCCAAATTCCAGCGAGACTGAAGCGGTTCCTCTCCTATAATTACTTCCATAATTACTTCCTGTTTGTTAGTCGGATTTAGATCCCACTTAAAAGGCACTTTTTCGGACTTTGTTAGATTAACTAATTCTCCAACCTCACCCGGCCTTAATTCCAATGAGTTAAGATCAAAGCGTCCTTGAAGATTAGGCGCAGAATACAAATAAGTGCCTACAAACGCTGCACTGCTATTGGTATCGCCACCGACCCCCATGCTTCCGGCAATTTTCTTAAACGCATCCATGTTCATCATGACTGCGGCAACCGAACTGCCAATGGGCAATAGGCAGGCGCAGGCCAACCCAATTTTCAGTCCCTTGCCAAGAGGGGCCGTGTGTTCAGAGGAAATGGTGGCCGCATTTTTAAGGTAACAGGATGCCCACGCGGCCATTGCAATTGGAAAAGTAAAGAGCATGCCAATTCCAAATAAAACAAGACCAAGTTGGCTGATAAGATTGATGAGAAAGAAGAAAACCATCACTTTAAACCATTGGCCTTTCATCATACGGGCCGATACTATGACCGACTCAAATGCCTTCATTTGCCGATCGATCATTAATTGCACCGAAAAGAGAGTGAAGGAAAAGGCAATCGTAGCACCCAGAATCATTACAGGAAGGGCAATTAACGCGCTGCCAAAGATTTTTAAAACGACTTTAAGCATTGCTTTAACTTCCTCTACTTTATCTGAACTCGATGCTGCTGCCTCAAGCTCAGGCGCGAGTTCTCCAATCGCTCCAGCTGAAGTAAAGGTCATGACTGACAATCCAGGCAAAATTGATAGCAACCCGATCAATGGAAAGATAATGAGGAACAGTAAAAGCAGTTGCACATAGCCCCGCTTGAATCCGGAAAATAAATCACCGATCGCCGCAGGCTCTCCACGGCCCTGCTTGATATAGTAATAAAGAAACCCGGCCATAACTGCTGGAAACACAAAGGGGATATAAGCACCAATGGAGAGCACAATACTTCCCACAATAAAGAAGACAATGGCGCCGCCCATGTTACCCTTGAAAGCAGCCATGCCTTCACTCAGGCAGCCGCCTATGGTCCATGGCCCATCTCCGCCACCGCCTGCTGCAGTTCCAGCACCTTCTGGAACGGGCAAGTCCAACACTTCATTCAAAGGTTTCCAATCCTCGCCCATTCCATCATGCCAGCCCCAGTCAGTAGGGAGCAAAGTGCCTGCTATGAAATGCTCTTTTGCCTTTTCCCGCGTGTAAGGCCCAATGGGTTCACCCTTTCGGGTCACATGGATTTTGTCCGGATCATCGTCCTCTTCCCCTTCCTTTGGCTCCTCCTTTGGTTTGGCACCGGCGACCTGTCTTTTCGGAACGCCACCCTCAGTCTTTTTTGTGGGCGGAGGTGGAGGAGGAGGGGCCGCTCCGGTTGAAGCAGGAGTAGCCCCTAAAACTTCGTTCAAAGCTTTCCATCCTTCGGCACCGTCATGCCATGCCAAATCAGTAGCCATCAATTGGCCGGCTGCCAGCATTTCACGAGCTGTTGCCTCCGGGTAAGGCCCAAACTGTTGGCCAGCTCGGTTAATATGGATTTGGCGCTCACTCACTGCTGTGCAGACGTTTAATCATCACAATTGGCTACGAATAAATTAAATCAATACTTTCAATAGCGATTCTTCAATTCTGCCCACCCACAAAAAGGTCACGACCAGATACCAATGCAGCCATTTTGGCATCGGCAACCGTACGGGGCAGCATCCAGAACCCACAATCAGGGTGAATCCATTTGATACGCTCTACCCCTAATATCCCCACAGCATGTTCAATACGCCCGGCAACGATCTCAGGTGTTTCCACAACATTATCCTTAATATCAACAACACCCAAGCCCAGAGCAATATCTGTACGTAATTCCTTAAAGGCTTCTAGTTCATCATACCCCCGCCGGGCAAATTCTAAAACGAGATGATCCACATTGAGTGCATTAAGGAAATTCATGATATTCTTCCAGAATCCCTGCTGAATGGATTGCCCACCATAATTTCCGAAGCATAGATGCAAACCCTTCTCACCAGATACCCCTTTAAGAACCTCATTAATGGGCTCATGCGCCCAACCCTCATCTTCGGGATGCCCTGTCAAATGGGCTTCATCCACCTGAACAATCGGCGCATCAATTGCCTCGACCTGCTTTTTTAACACCTTGGCAATGTCCATGGTGAGTGCAGGTAAATCACCATATTTTTTATCCAGCAATGTCTTTGCCAGCATATAAGGTGAAGTAACCGTGAACTTCATAGGAGATGCGCCAAGGTTTTTAACGCTCTCCCAATCGGCCGGTAAATTCAGTAACCCTTCTCCAATGCTATCACGCACCACTCCAGCAGGCTGAGCTCTAAAGGTTGTCCGCTCCTGTGCACGAAAAGCCACCAGCTCTTCTCGACTCAGCGTGGTATCGATGCCACTCATGGGCGCAATGAAATAGTCAATCATCCCGTTTGTCTCGGGATGGCTGATATTAAACCGGCTAAGCTCCCCATCGGCCACCACGTCCAAGCCGGCCAGCTCCTGTGTCTTGAGCACCGTGAGAATGGCATCACGCAGATTCGGCTTCGAAGGCTGCGTCGCCAGCCAAGTAGGCACCGGATAGCTACCCACAACAGTGGTACGAATTGGAGAATCGGACATGGGGATCACACTCTACTGAGTAAAGAAAGGCTTGTCGATATCCACCGATGACATAACGAGCTGAACCAATATTGGTGTGGACGAAATTAGCGTAATAAACTATGAAAAGAGCGTCTCAAATCCCGATCTTATGCCTGACTTGCGTGTAAAAATCATGGTGTACCAACAAGACGGTACAGTCATTTCCCAATACCTTCTGGGTGAAGGGGAGCACACCATTGGGCGTGACCCTAGTAGCGCCATCTACTGTGAGAGCGCCTACATCTCAAATGACCACGCCAAGTTACACCTATCTGATGAGGGCATCTTTATCGAGGATCTTAAGAGCACCTCTGGCACTTTTTTGGATCAAGTATCTGTTCGCGGCAAGGTGCGCCTGACACCGGGCCAACGCCTTCAAGTGGGTGACCTGCATATTGATCTGCAACTTGAGGGTGTTGGCGATCTATCTCCGGGAGTTAAGATCGGGTCAGGACGTTATGAACTGGTGAAGGAACTGGGCCGGGGTGCCATGGGGCAGGTCTGGCTGGCACAGGACACCCAGCTCGAGGAATACGTTGCCATCAAGGTACTGCCCAGCGATGTGGCTAATGATGCGGTTTGCCTCTTGGATCTGAAACGGGAAGTACAGAAGAGCCGCAAGCTTAGCCATGACAACATCATCCGTATTCACGACCTCATCCAGTTACCGGGCGAAAATCCCTTTGTCAGTCTGGAATATGTGGAAGGCACCGATCTGCATGCCATTCAGATGAACCAAGCCGACCGTATTTTTGGTTGGGAGGATCTCAAGCCTTATGTCCTACAGCTTTGCGATGCACTGCATTACGCTCACGAACGCAAGATTGTGCATCGTGACCTCAAGCCTTCCAACGTCATGGTCACCAATGATGGAGTGCTTAAGTTGGCAGACTTTGGAATCGCCGCCTCCATTGCCGATGCTACCGGTCGCTCCTCAATGGCCAATGTCATTAGCGGCACTCCGCAGTTCATGAGCCCCCAGCAAATGCTGGGTGAATCCCCGAAGGCCAGTGATGATGTCTATGCTCTGGGCGCAACCATGTATTGTCTATTAACCGGCCGCCCCCCCTTCCACACCGGTGACGTTGCCCAGCAGGTCCAACATATCACCCCAGCACCTCTTGAACAGCGGCTAAAAGAGTTTGGTCTGGAAAATGAAGTGCCTGATTACGTGAACGACTTGGTGATGAGCTGTCTGGCCAAGGATCCCACTGCACGCCCGGCCACTGTCAGCGCTATTGGCGAATGGCTACGCAGTGGAGGCAAATCCGATAGACCCGCTGAAAGGAAGAAAACCGAGACGGGCATAGAAAGAATGGTCGCAGAAAAACCTGCCGAAGCTGCAGAGGCAGAACCGGCAGCGGATGAACAATCGACCCAAGAACAGCAAACACAGGCTCGACCCCAAGATGCAGAAGAAAAAAAGAGCCCGGTGTTGGCCATTGCAGCCGCCTTTATTGTGGTTGCAGGATTGAGCTGGTTCTTCATGGGAGGGGCCGATAAAGACAATGAAAATGCTAACCTCCAACCCGCCGGTGAGGGAACCGGCAGCACGGATGGCAATCAACAAAGCAGTGCCACGGACTCACTCAAGGAAGGCTTGGTCGCCTACTACCCCTTCAACGGCAATGCCAAGGATGAAAGCGGCAATGGCAATGATGGAGAAGTGAAGGGGGCGACTCTTGCAACAGATCGACACGGCAAGAAAGTCAGTGCCTATAGTTTTGATGGGACTGATGATTACATTGGAGTTAACGATGCAGGTTCGTTGCGCCCGGATTACATCACTGTTTCAGTATGGTTCAAATCGCCATTTAGTTCAATTTTGATCAACAAATCAGAACTTACCAGAGGTAAAAGGCACCCGCGATATGCGCAACTTACGTTTGGTGAACAATTTTGTGTCAAACGGGAGAGCCAGGGGCAATCAACTCTCGGCTGGCAATACTCTGGAGCGGCACCAGCCTCGAGCATTGATGTATGGGAACATCGAGTTGGGTTATGGGACGGGCAGAAGGTTAAGCTTTATGTCAATGGGGAGCTGGCCGCCTCCAAGGATGGATTGGCCGGTCCAATGGATAATATTTCAGGCGGTAATCTTAATTTCGGTGTGGGATGGGATCTGGAAGGCGATTATTTCCAAGGCCAGATGGATGACATTCGCATTTACAACCGCGCGCTTTCGGCTGAGGAAGTTTCTGCTCTCTACGATCTTGAAAAACCCAAGACCGATTTAAAGAAGGGCCTCGTCGCCTACTACCCCTTCAACGGCAATGCCACCGATGAAAGCGGCAATGGCCATGATGGAGAAGTAAAGGGAGCAACCTTAACAGTTGATCGGCATGGGAAGGGTAAAAATGCATACGAGTTTGATGGAACAGATAATAAGATCGATATCGGGCAAAACATCTTGCCAACAAATGGCTCGGATTGGTCAGTCAGCATGTGGGTTTTAAGAGATCCTACAGACATTCCTGACGGAATTTTGTTCTCCCAGTACGGAGGTCGTGCCGGTAGATTTCATATCTTCGCGGTAAATCCTAGCAAGAAAAGGAACTTGCGTGAATTCTGGCCTCCCCAAACGGATCCGTTTTGCCCTGATGCTGCCGGTCGTCCTGATCCTCTCAGCCCCAGTACAATCAGCCTCTCTGTTGGATGTGTCTGAGCTCCGTAGAGGGATGCAGGGCGTGGGCCGCACGGTTTTTCGCGGAACCCGGATCGACACGTTCCAGGTCGAGATCTTGGGCGTGCTCAAGAACGC
>CAJWKQ010000212.1 GCA_913041895.1 uncultured Verrucomicrobiales bacterium | reverse complement strand
TCTTGCGCCAATCCGTATACTTCTTGGCCTTGGGATATTTCTTGTGGACTGCCTCTAGGGTTTGAACATTTACATCACAAAGCGCCACAATGTTTTCTGAAGACACGCCACGCAGATTCGCTGAGCCTCTACCTCCGGAGCCGATGATGCCCATATTCAATTTTTCGTTGGGTGAATCTTTTGCTGCTCCCAATAATAAATGGGGTGCGGCGGTGCTGACGAAACCAGCGGTGCCGGTAGTCTTAAGAAAAGTCCTGCGTTTCATTTTAATTATTTATTGGTTCGTCTACATTCTGAAGGCAAATAATGACAGAAGCAAGTGCCCAAAAATCCTACTTATCTAACGTCTTAGAATTCGGCAGTCCAAAGCAATAAGTTTATTGGCAGGGCAATCGAGCTGATCCTCACTTCATCAATATGGGCACGCGCATCCTGCGCAATTTTGCCGTTATGAAATCCACGACCAATAGTCCAAGTGCCGGGATGATTGATGAGTTTACCTATAAATTCCGCTCCCCCCTGTAGTTCATATTTTTCGTCTTTCACTAAATAGAGGAAGAGTTTTTTGCCATTACTCATGGCGGCAATATGCTGCCACAAGCCAACCTTTACAGGATTGCGACTAGCAACTGATCTAACCTTTCCTGTGCTATCAATGGCAACTATGGCAATGTGATTATCCTTGCGTAACTTAAGCTGCAACGGGGCCTGCGGTGCATCAGTCGGCTTACCATCCTCCCCAACAATGGTCTGGGGACGATTCAATTCCACAGGCTTAATCGAAGCCTCAAGTGTCCACTCATTAAAAGGAAAGGTGTTAACCACATTCATGTGGGTGCGTGAACGACCAAAATTTGTATACAAGTCACGGGTAGGTCCGGTGATTTCTGCGGAGTCATCTAAAGAACCTCGGTTGGCCAATCCGAGCCTGGGAATAATCGGAGATGATACATCCGTACCCCTACGGGGTGCATTGCCTTTCCCGTAACAATAAAGATGATTCTTTTGCCCTGAAACATCAGCCACCGCCACTCCTTCCCGCTTACTGCGATCATGCGGCACTAAGCTTCCCGGCTTACCGTCCTCAAAGCGCCAGTAGGCCACAGTATAGGCTCGTGATTTTTGGGCAGCAGTCAACTTATTTACTGGTTCATAAAGGCCAGCATGAGCTCTCCTAAGTTGCTTCACATCAAACTTAAGCACCTCACGATCGTAGGTCATAAGTCCATTAACCTCCACCTCCACATCGGTCGTTTGCGTATAGATCGCAGCGGCAAGATGTGAGGCGATCATGGGCTGCAAAGGATCCAAGAGCTTGAGGTAAGCCTCCTGTAATGCTTCCCGGCTTTTGTAGCTGCGATAACCCCAGTTTTTTTCGTTTTGCCACGTGTGGCCAGCAAGCGGTAAGCCCAATCCACCGTATTCGCCCAACACTGCAGCACGTGCCGTTTGGGCTGGAGGTGCCTTGGGTCCGGGATACTGGTGAATGTCATGGATGTCGCCATTACCAAAGTCGTTTCCGCCACTGGCTGAGATGATCAGCCGCTTTGGATCGAGTTGACGCGTACGCTCTGTCCAATGAATGGTACGAAACTGCCCCCATGCCTCATTGAAAGGAACCCAAGCAACAATGCTCGGGTGGTTGTACAGTGAGCGTATGATTGAGCTCCATTCCTGTTCAAATTGCGCGCTTTCCTCTTTGCTGCGCTCAATCTCCGCTCCATCCAACGGCCAACGCACGTGCGCTCCGCCATTGGGCATATCCTGCCAGACCAAAAGCCCCATCTTGTCACAGTGATAATACCAGCGTAACGGCTCCACTTTCACGTGCTTGCGCACCAAATTGAACCCCAGCTTCTTGGTTACTTCCAAGTCATAGCGCAAAGCTTCATCAGAAGGAGCAGCATACAAACCATCGGGCCACCAACCCTGATCCAACGGCCCATACATAAAGAGCGGTTTGTTGTTGAGAAATATCCGAGTTATTCCATTCAAGTCTTTTCCCAAAGCAACCTTGCGCATGCCAAAGTAACTTTGAACTATATCGGTCTTCCCGCCTGCATCGGTCAACTCAATGGATAAATCATATAGCTTAGGATTTTCCGGTGACCACAGCTCGTAATCATTCAACTTCAACTTGATGGGCTCACCGGAATTACCTGTTTGCACCCTCTTCAACTCCGGCACTGACACCTTTATTTTCCCCTGACTAACACCAGTTTTCACCCTAAGCGTCAGCTCGTTGAGATCAATATCGGGCTCCATGTGAAGAGACTTGATATAGTTTGAAGGAACGGCTTCCAGCCAAACAGTTTGCCAAATGCCGGTCACGGGGGTGTACCAGATGCCACGAGGTTTATTTACCTGTTTACCGCGCGGCTGAGTACCTTCATCGGTCGGATCCCAAACAGATACCACAATTTCCTGTTCGCTAGCCTGGGGCTTTAGTGACTTAGTTATATCAATGGAAAAAGGATCATAGCCTCCAGTATGCCCACCAACCTTTTGACCATTCACCCAAATGACAGCTGCCCAATCCACTGCACCAAAATGTAAAAGTATCCGTTTACCATCCCAATTCCCGGGAAGCGAAAAAGTGCGGCGATACCAAAGCCGCTTTTCTTTACCAACGGTCTTACCTACACCCGATAAAGCTGACTCTACCGGGAAGGGAACCAAAATTTGCCCATCCATTTCGGGTTGAGAGGCGCTCTTGGACGCTATGGCGTATTGCCATAGCCCATTGAGGTTCAACCAATCTTTCCGAACCATTTGAGGCCTGGGATATTCGGAGTGCGCATTGGTTGGCGTTACTTTCTTAGCCCAACGAGTCATTAAAGGCCCCTTAGTTGGCTGCCACTGCGCCTGAAGCCCGCCAGTACCCACCAGAAGAAATCCAATAATGCCTACAATAACGTTTTTCATGGACGGTTTATTTTCGGCGTGCTACGGCCGGTTCGTTTGAATTCTTCCAGTTTGGCTTTTAGAGTCTCTACGCGATTGGGTTCTTTGAGGTACAGGTTGGTGGTTTCGCCGGGGTCGGTCTTGAGGTTATAGAGTTGACCGGATGCGGTGGGCACTTTCTCGGGCAAAGCAAATTGTTTCATGCCCCATTCGCCTCCTCGATCGTAGTTGTTACCACCGGATCCACGGTGATCAAGGTATTTCCAGTCGCCATGGCGGATTGCGAGTGCCAAGCTCATGGTTTGGTGCAGAGTGTATTCTCGTACAGGTTCCTTGCCGCCGAGTAGCACGGGGAGAATATTGAAACTATCTTCGCCTGCGTTGTTGGGCAGCTTAAAGTCAGTGATTGCCGCCATGGTGGCGAGGAGGTCAGTAAGGCAGATGGTTTGGGTGGCCGTGCTGCCAGGGAGTATCTTGCCGGGCCAACGCGCGATGAAAGGTACGCGGTGACCGCCTTCCCAATTGTCGCGCTTCACGCCGCGCCACGGGCGGGCGCCGTCGTGCATGTGATCGCGACGCATGGCAATGGTGGTGGGGACCTCGGGGCCGTTGTCGCTGGTGAAAATGATGAGCGTGTTTTTGGCTAAGCCGTGTTGCTCAAGGGTTTTCATCAGTTCACCGACGATGTGATCCATCTCAAAAATAAAATCGCCGTGCGGTCCGGCCTTGGTTTTGCCCTTGAAAGCGTCGCCGGGAAAGGACGGCAGATGCACGGCCTGCATGGAGTGAAACAGAAAGAAAGGTTTGTCGGGGTTTTCCTTGGCGTGTTGCGCGAGGAATTCCTGGCTCTTCTTGAGAAAAACCATGTCGACCTCCTCGAGGTCAAAATCCGCTGCAATCATGCCGGGGCGGTTGTCGCGCGAGTACGGATGCTTGGGCAACGGCCCGCGATCGACAATGCGCGTGGGCGGTACGGGAATTTTATCGCCATCAATATAGGCGTACAGCCAATCGGTCGTCGGACATGAAGCTGTCCCGAAGAACCGTTCGAAGCCATGATCCAGCGGCCCACCCTTGATCGAGCGTGAGTAATCCATTCGCTGCACAGCAGGCAACCCGTTCTGGTGAATGGGTTTGCCCTCTTTATCAAAAGCCGTAAGACCAACGTGCCATTTACCGAACATAGCGGTGGCGTAGCCCTGCTGCTTGAACATGCTCGCCACTGTGAGACGACCGGGCTTAATTAAGCATGGTCCGCCAACCCCGGTGAATACGCCGCGATAGTTCAGCCGAAACGCCATTCGCCCGGTGAGCAGGCTATAACGCGTAGGGGTGCAAACGGTCGAAGGACTGTGCGCATCGGTGAAACGCATACCTTCCATTGCCAACTGGTCCAGATACGACGTAGGCACCTTGCTTTGATCATTATAACAACCCACGTCACCGTACCCGAGGTCGTCGGCAAGAATCAGAAGTATGTTCGGCTTGTCGGAGCCAAATGCAGAAACGCAAACTGCAAAGAGAACAACAAAGAGTGATTTCATTTCAAAATTTTCTTTAGTCCTTCGAGATTTTCTTTTAGCGCAACCTCTGTATCAGTGTCATTGCGGTGATCAAGGATACCGATTGGACCGGTATAGTTTGCCTTGCGGATAGTGGCGATCATCGCTGCCTCGTGTTGACCTTTGCCGACAGAAAGAATCTTTGGCTTGGCGCCGTCGTTCATACCGTTGAGGTTTAGGCAGAAGAGGTACGGCTTCATTTGGCGCAGCGACTTTTCCCAGTCGACAATATGGCCGTGGCCGTGGTGCAGGTTGTAAACGATTCCTACGTGTTTTGCGGCGTGATATTCGCGCAAGTATTCGCACACAGCCACGAGGTTGGCAGGTTCCCCGCCCCAGCCGCCGTGGTTATAGAGGCCGAGTTTGCAGCCGAGCTTTTTGGTACGCTCCACTAGTGGCAACATGGCCTTCGCTGCAGCTTCAACGCGAGCTTCCTGTGTATCGTTTTTCGGACTGGAAAGTGTACGCCAAATCTGCGGGTGAAGCTTGTATTTTTCAAAAAGTCGGAAGGCTTCTTCATGCGCGCTCCAGAAGGCAAAGAATTCCAATCCATGTTTCTTATACTGAAGAATCTCCTCTTCAAACTCCTTTACGTGCTGCGCGCGCCAATCATAAGCCACACGTTTGAGTCCCAGCCGCTTGAGCATCTGGGCCCGCTGGGCCGGCCCACGCTTCTTGGCGTCAAAAGGCACGATGCACCAAGCGACCAGTCTGTCCTTGGCAAAGTTGTCGGCGGACACAGCCGGGAATGCCAGTGCACACAGTAACCCCAAGCCTAAGAGATATTTTTTCATAGCAACTATCTCTTAACCTGAATCGGCACCAATGCCGGGTCGCCAATTTGCATATAAAGAAACTGGTTCATTTTGCGGCTTTGGGTGGAGCGGGCAGCTGTTTGCTTGGTGTACCATTGCGGGGTAAAGCCGTCCTGTCCTTCAATGAAGGCATTGATGAGGCGCTGGTAGGATTCACCCAATGAACGGTTTGCGAGATAGGACTCAAGCATGGGGTAAACATGCGGAAAACCCATGTTTAGGCGCATGTGGCAAAAGACCGACACCGCACCACGATCAACCATGGTCAGTGAAAAACGCTTGAGCTTGGGGTCCAGACTACCGGCCACCGGACCGGCCATGACGCAGTCTGTCGCCATCCCTACACCTGAATAGCAGCTACCGCTCAGGATGACCTGATTGGAAAAATTCACGGGATTCAAGGCATCCACCTTCA